>JAJYYZ010000012.1 GCA_021800445.1 bacterium
ACAGGATAATACTTCAGGGAGATGTTCCAAGTCCTGCGAACCCGCCGTCCGGATGCAGATTTCGTACGAGATGCTGGCTTGCACAACCGATATGTGCTCAGGAAGAGCCAAAACTTGAGGAAGTATCACATGGACATTTTGTCGCATGTCATTTCTGGGAAACAATCCAGGATCAAAACTAAAGGAGGGATTGAATGTGAGAAAGATTTTAGTTGCGGTTACAATCGTTTTGATAGGCATTTTTTCGATCGGAATTGCCGAAAATGTGGTAAATCCGGATACGGTTGTCGAAGATACTTATTACAACATCCAAAGCCTTGACCCCGCATGGGTTTCAGACGTTGGATCTGAAGAGGCGATAAGCCAATTCTATGATAACCTCATTCAATATGACGGGACCTCTGTGACAAGATTTTTACCTATGTTGTCTACAAATGTACCTTCAGTTGAAGATGGCACGCTCCTTGATAACGGAACGACTTATATTTTCCATATCAGACAGGGCGTCTACTTTCACAACGGTGATCTTCTAACGCCGCAGGATGTTGTCTATTCTCTCGAAAGGGCAGTTTTATTCGACAGAGCAGGAGGTCCTTCGTGGATGCTTTCAGAGCCGTTACTTCCGAAAATAAATGGAAAGTACGTTGATTCAATAACCCAATGGGCTGCCAAACTTGCAGGAGTTAAATCGTGGGATGATCTTTTTGCAACGGGCACAAAAAATCCTCTCAACGCATCTTACAAGCAGGCTTTGGTAGATGCATTCAATCTTCTCGCGAAGGACTTTGAGATAAAGGGAGATGAAGTTATAATCCATCTTCCACATCCATACGCTCCATTTCTTGCGACACTCGCACATTACAACACATTGACGTCTGTATTGGATGAACAATGGTGTGCAGCGCACAAAGCATGGAACGGAAAAGCAGATGATTGGTGGTACTACCACAATCCCACAGTTAACGATGATCCGTTATACAACATTGAAAATGGAACCGGACCTTTTGAACTCGTGAATTGGAGCGGTGGATTGCAGATTACATTCAAAAGATTTGACAAATACTGGGCTGGGCCTGCAAAGATAAAATATGGCGTTATAAATGATGTTTCCGAATTCACGACAAGAAAACTCGATTTGACAAGAGGACAGGCAGATGTTATAAATGTCCTTGTGCCGTATCTAAGTCAAGTTGAGGGAATTTCAGGAGTCAAAGTTTACACACATTTGCCTACTTTCGCGATTGATTCGATATTCTTCACATGGAATGTCAACGATCAAGGCGGAAATCCGTATCTTGGATCCGGGAAATTAGATGGACATGGCATACCGTCTGACTTTTTCTCCAACAAAGATGTGAGAATGGCATTTGAGTATCTCTTTCCTTACAGCACATACATAAAACAGGTATGGCTCGATCAGGCTTTGATACCGAATGGAGCCGTTCCAAAGGGCTTGCTCGGTTATAATCCGGCAACTCCGACTACATTCCACCAAGATCTTGCAAAGGCTGCAGAATATTTCAAGAAAGCGTACAATGGAGAGTTATGGAACAAAGGTTTTGAATTCACAGCAGTTTACAACACAGGTAACACCCAAAGGCAAACGGCACTCGAAATGCTTCAATATTACGCATCACAGGTTAATCCAAAATTCAAAATAAACATAGTAAGTGAATTATGGGCAACTTATTTGAACGATTTGATGATGAACAGAATTCCTATGTTCATGATTGGATGGACGGGCGGTCCCGATCCATACGACTCGGCACAGCCTTTCTACGGTTCTGGCGGAGCGTTTGGGGCATTTCTTGGATCATCTTACAGAGAATGGGCAAGGGAATACATGGATCCACTGCTTTCGGACTCGATGAGTACGACTGATCCACAAAAGCGCGCCGAAATCTTTACGGAAATGAACACGATAGCCCATGATAATGCACTCTTTCTCTTCACAGACCAGCAGGAAGGCGTAGCGGTAATGCGCACATGGCTTAAAGGATGGGAGTACAATCCAATGAGCTTTTTGAGATTGAATTTCTATTCTTTATCTAAATAAGCAGGTGATTTAGATGGAAGAGATCCTCAGGACAGTTAAAAAAATAATGAGAAACGCAGTTTCACTGTTAGGTGTCGTACTCGTTTCCTTTTTCATAGTGGTAGCGATTTGCGCTCCATTTCTTGCACCTCCATCCTATCCTGGGGATCCTTACCAAATGCCAAGAAGTGGCTGGAGCGTTACACCTCAGCCTCCATCTTTACAAAATCCATTCGGTACGACGGAAGGACAATACAACATATATTACGGGGTCATATGGGGCACAAGAACTGCCTTCAGGGTAGGGCTTATAGTGATTGGCTTTGCGCTTACAATAGGGCTTATCATGGGTACGCTTGCGGCTTACTTTGGAGGCTGGATTGACGAATTGCTTATGAGGATAACGGATATCTTTCTTGCGTTTCCATTTCTTGTAGGTGTTATAGTGCTTGTCACAATTCTCGGACCCGGTCTAAATCACGTCATGCTTGCAATGATAATTTTCTACTGGATGACCTTTGCAAGACTTATAAGAGGTAGTATTCTTCAGGTCAAAGAAAATCAATATGTGATGGCATCCGTTGCGCTTGGGGCACCGGGATATGGCATCATCGCGCACCATTTGATTCCAAATTCCATATATCCAATCATAATTCAGGTTTCAATGGACATGGCGACAATTCCTTTACTTGCGGCAGCCTTATCTTTTCTTGGGCTTGGAGCTCCCGTTGGATATGCAGACTGGGGACAACTTGTGGCCTTTTCGAGAAACTGGATAATATCTTCAAATGGAGGAAATCCTTTTCAATTTTGGTACACAATCTTTTTTCCGGCAATAACCATAGTGCTTTACGCGCTTGGCTGGAATTTGCTTGGAGACACTCTAAGAGACATTCTTGATCCAAAAATGCTGATATGAAGGAGAGAACAACATGTACGTGCTAAATCACATGAATTTGATCGATGGTAACGGTAACGTTTTAGAGGATGCCGTTGTTGTAGTTGAAGGAACGAAGATCCGGGATGTTCGAAAAAACAACGATCATGTACCGGATGGGGCCGAAGTTATAGACATGAAAGGATACACAATGCTTCCAGGCATGATAGACGCTCATATGCACTTAGGAGGAAATGGGGAGCCAAACAGAGAACTTGCCATGTTGAAAGAGTTGCTTCCGATGACAACTTTAAAGGCGTATGTTAATGCCAGATCCGATCTTATGGCCGGTTTTACGACGGTAAGGTCGATGGGAGACAGAGGATTTCTCGATATATCTTTAAAGCAGGCCATAGAAAGTGGTCTGGTAGAAGGACCAAGAATGAAGGTATCGGGACAGGCCATTTCTATGACCGGGGGTCATGGCGACAGATGGCTTGCGCCGGAGGTAAGTGCGAATGGATACGGCGTTATAGCCGATGGCCCGGATGAAATGAGAAAGGCTGCGAGATATCAACTGAAGATGGGTGCAGACGTTGTGAAGATGATGGCTACCGGCGGAGTTATGTCTGAAGGAGACGAACCTGGCTCGCCACAACTTACGGAAGAAGAGATGAGAGCGGCAGTTGAAGAGGCGCACAAAGTAGGGAAGAAAGCGGCCGCCCATGCTCAAGGTACGGAAGGAATAAAAAATGCCATAAGGGCAGGGATCGATTCGATAGAGCACGGCATATTTTTGGACGATGAAGCCATTGAAATGATGAAAAAGGAAGGAGTGTTTTTGGTCGCCACTCTTGTGGCGCCGTACAACATAAAAAAATACGGACGTGAGGCTGGAATTCCGGAACACGCCGTGAGAAAGACTGAAGAGATAATAAGTTATCATGCGGATAGTTTTTCGAGGGCCTACAAAGCCGGAGTGAAGATAGCGATGGGTACCGATGCCGCCACACCTTTCAACAGACATGGCGAAAATGCTCAGGAATTGGTTTTGATGGTAGAAAATGGTGCGAAACCTATGGATGCGATAATGGCCGCAACAAAGTGGGGATCCGAACTGCTTGGCACGGAAAAGATTGTAGGCACCGTTGAGGCAGAAAAAGAGGCCGATCTGATAGCCGTAGATGGAGATCCTCTAAAAGATGTATCTGTTTTGAAAAATGTCAAATTCGTCATGAAAGCCGGAAAGATATACAAAAGATGAGGGTGATGGTTATGAAAATGGCATTTGTCGGCAGGATCATAGACGGTACGGGTAAAGCGCCCTTTGATGGTGTGGCGCTTATAGACGGTGGAAAAATAGAAAAGGTTGGTTCAGAAAAAGAGGTTACAATTTCTCCAAAGACAAAGATTATAAAGGTTAACAGCGGTACAATTCTTCCGGGTCTTATAGATTGTCATGTGCATTTGATGGGAGAACGCACTTTGGACTTCATGAAATCAGCCTTCGAACCTTCAGAATTAAAATCCGTAAGAGCGGCGATGGATTGCTCGAAATTGTTGGATGCCGGCTACACTTCAGTAAGAGATGTCGGCGGACTTGGCATATATCTCAAGCGTGCAATAGAAGAAGGCGAAATAAAAGGGCCAAGAATTTTATCTGCTTTTAAAATACTTTCACAAACCGGTGGCCACGGAGACATGCATTCCCTTCCATTGGATATCGCCGCAAGAGTTGGATTCTCAAGGCTTTGCGATGGGGCAGATGATTGCAGAAAGGCTGCCAGAGAGCAATTTCGAGAAGGTGCCGATTTCATAAAGATATGTACGACGGGAGGTGTGCTGTCTGAAAGAGATTTGCCCACCTCTGCTCAGTTCACTCTCGATGAAATACGGGCAATAGTTGAAGAAGCGCAAAGAGTTGGTTCCTTTGTTGCGGCCCATGCCGAAGGTACAGAAGGCATAAAAAACGCGATAAGGGCAGGAGTAAAAACAATAGAACATGGAGATTTCATCGATGATGAAGGAATAAATTTGATGTTAGAAAATGACAACATACTAATTCCGACATTTTCAATAGGAGAGCGAATAATCTCTGAAGGAGAAAAATACAAAGTGCCAGAATGGGGCATAAAAAAAATGCGTCAATTATGGGAGGTCCAAAGCGAAAATTTTAAAAAAGCAAAACGTGCAGGCGTGAAAATAGCCACAGGAACTGATTTTGGTGGAGGACCCCTTACTCCACTTGGAGAAAACTCTCAGGAACTGGAGTTGCTCGTCAAAGAAGGATTTACACCTATGGAAGCCATAGTTGCCACGACAAAGACAGCCTCAGAGGCTTTAAACATGGAAGATAAAGTCGGAACTTTGGAAGGTGGGAAATTTGCGGATTTGATTGTCGTAAACGGAGATCCTCTGTCAGATATTTCAATATTGAGGAAGACAGAGAATATCAAGGTTGTGGTAAAAGGTGGCGTAATCGAGAAACATTTGAGGTCTGACAAAATAGTGTTTTCCTGAAATAAAAATTCATATGGAGGTGGTTAGATGAAGCATAAATGGTTTTTTGTAACAGGTGTATTGATTTTATTCTCAATTATGACTTTGGCCTCAGTACCAAATCCCGATACCGTAGTCTACGAGCAGGAAAGAGCGGCAGAGACTCTCGATCCGGCTATGGTCATCGATACGGCCTCTGGAGAGGTACTCGACAACATCTACCAGACCCTTATTACATTTGATGGCACATTTTTGACACGTTACGTGCCTGTGCTTGCAACAAATGTACCTTCTGTCAAAGACGGTACAATCCTCGATAACGGCATGACCTACGTTTTTCACATAAGGAAGGGAGTCCATTTTCAAAATGGAGATTTGCTTACGCCTTACGATATAGTTTATTCATTTGAAAGATTTGTCGTGACGGGCATGGCCGGAGGCAATTCATACGTATTGACCGAGCCTCTACTTCCGGAGATAAACGGCAATTATGTTAACAACATCTCAAAATGGGCAGTCAAACTTGCAGGCGTGAAATCATGGAATGATTTATTTGCCACCAATACGACCACACCAAAGAACGAGGCGTACAAAAAAGCCCTCGTAGACACTTTTGATCTTTTATCCAAAGCCTTTGAGATAAAAGGCAATGATGTCATAATACACCTTGCCCATCCATTTTCATCCGATCTTTTCTTCAGTTATCTCGAAGGGATAGACATTTTGGACGCGAAATGGGCTTCGGATAACGGAGCATGGCCTGGAACGGCAGACACATGGTGGAATTATTACAATCCCGAACGCCAGGCAGATCCGCTTTATTCCATAACAAATGGAACAGGGCCATTTGAATTGCAATCATGGACTCAAGGAAGGGAGGTTGTTTTAAAGCGTTTTGATGGTTACTGGGGAGAGCCAGCAAAGATAAAATACGCCGTCATAAAAACAGTTTCTGAATTCACGACAAGAAAACTCGATCTGATGCGCGGAGATGCCGACATAATCTCTGTGCCTCCGGCCTACATTACCCAGGTGGAAAATATTCCAGGAGTGAAGATTTCCGAAAACATACCCGAACTTGCCCAGTATCAACTGTCATTTGCATTCAGTGTCAATCCGCACAGCAAATACATTTATTCCGGCAAACTGGATGGCAGCGGAATTCCGCCCGATTTCTTTTCAAATTTAGATGTAAGAAAGGGTTTCGAATACCTATTTTCGCACCAAACGTATGTGAAAGATGTCTGGAACGGACTTGGAATAGTGCCTAACAGTCCGATATGCACAGGTCTTATAGGATACGATCCCGATCTTCCCGCGTACCATCAGGATCTGGCAAAAGCTGCTGAATATTTCAAGAAAGCGTACAACGGAGAAGTGTGGAAAAAGGGATTCAAATTCGCAATAATCTACAATTCCACCGATCCGACGATGCAGGAAGCGTGCGAGATGTTAAGTGCCTATGCCCAGCAGGTAAATCCCAAATTTGACGTTGTGGCAGTGCCTGTATTGTGGCAGACACTTGTTGGAGAATTTCTCGGTAACGATCTTCCGATGGTGGCCCTTGACTGGTTTGCAAATACATCTTACGATCGCGTTTACGGTTATCTTGATTCATCTGGAGTTTACGGAGAAGCGCTCGGGCAAAATTTCAGCGCGTTTGGAAAAGATGAATTCGATCCTCTTATAAACGCGGCAGTTTCTGCGACCTCTGACAGTGTTGCGGAGAAACTTTACAAAGAGATAAGTCTAAAAGCGTACGAAGATGCCATCATGATATGGTTGATTCAGCCATCACGGCAATTGGTTTACAGAGATTGGCTGCATGGCCTTTATCCAACAAATTACAATCCGAGTTATTCTAAAGATCTTCATTTTTACGGTTTGTACAAATCGGATAATTAAGAAACTTACATAGGGAGGTGATTTTCTTGACAGATCAAAAAGATAGTGAAATAAGACCGGCAGAGGTTATAGCGAAAGAATCGGATAAAAAACTCAAAAAGGCTTTAAGTCTTCAGGATTTATTTTTTCTTTCAATGGGAGGGATAATAGGTTCTGGATGGCTGCTGGGAGTCGCAGGTGCTGCCGGTACTGCAGGACCCGCATCAATACTGTCATGGATAATAGGAGGAGTCATAGTTTTATTCATAGCCTTGACCTTTGCAGAAATTTCAGGTGCAATTCCAAAAAGTGGTGCCATTGTGAGGTATCCTCATCTGGCCTATGGCGGTTACACGGGATACATAATAGGATGGGCTTATATGTTGAGTGCCGTAACGGTGCCAACAGTTGAGGCCGAAGCGGTACTAACTTACGCTTCAACCTACGTTCCCGGTCTTTTTCACACGGTATCCGGCGTATCGGTTTTGACTCCTGTTGGTATATTGGCCGGTGTGGCTTTGTTAATCGCATTTTTCTTTTTAAATTGGTTCGGTATAAGATTCCTTGGTAAATTCAACTCGATTGCCACATGGTGGAAATTCATCATTCCAACACTTACATTTATCTTTCTGCTTTTCATGTTCAACAAGTCAAATTTAGTCTCTCACGGAGGATTTTTCCCGTTGGGAATTGGCAGTATGTTTTACGCAATTCCATCAGCGGGAATAGTCTTTTCTTACCTTGGATTCAGGCAAGCGCTTGAATTTGGTGGAGAGGCAAAAAATCCTCAAAGGGATGTTCCGAGAGCGACTGTGTATTCTGTGCTGGCCGCGATAGCACTTTACACACTTTTGCAGGTTGCTTTTTTGGGAGCAATCAAATGGCCAACCGGCACAACATGGTCTACATTGACCTCGTCTTCTTTGGGTTCCGCACCGTTTTTCACAGAATTGCAATACAGCGGAATAGCGCTATTCATAGCATTTTCTTATTTTTTGCTTATTGATGCCTGGATTTCCCCCAGCGGGACCGGCTGGATATACTCTGGTAATTCTGCAAGGGTGTTGTATGGCATAGCGGCAGATGGGTATTTTCCATCTTCACTGCTTAAAATTCATAGTAAGACAAGAATACCCTATATTGCACTGATAGCAAGTCTTGTGCTCGGAGTGGTCTTCTTTTTGCCGTTTCCGTCGTGGTATCTTTTTGTGGGCTTTATATCCAGTGCCACAGTACTAACTTACGTAATGGGGCCACTGGCACTGATGACCTTTAGAAAACATGCACCACAACTTCACAGACCATTCCATTTGCCTTACGCATCTGTAATAGCCCCGATTGCTTTTGTTGGAGGAGCTCTTATCGTTTACTGGTCTGGAATCACAACCTTTACGATGATCTTTTACACAACATTTATAGGAATCCCGATATTTTATTTTCTTTACGCCTCTAAGAAATTAAATCTTTCAAAACTTTTCGCTTACACAATAGGACTAATAGAATTAGTCATAGCGATAGGTGCTTTGGTGATCAATTACATGTATGTACTTTACCCGTCTTCCAAAGAATCGCTGGGGACAAGAACAGAAATATTTCTTTCGAGTCTGGCTGTAATGGCCGGAATTGTCCTGTTATTCACGGCAATAACATCGTTAAAAGTTTCTCAAAAAGATAAACAGATGTTTTTAAGTTCCTATTGGTTGCTTTCTTTGATGATAGTGACTGAACTATTTTCATATTTTGGAGCATTCGGAAACGATGTTTTAATTCCATTTCCATGGGATACGATTGTGATGATCGTCGTCTATTCTGTGATATATGTTTTTGCACTTAGAGGTGGACACAACACTGAAGATCTCAGTGTTATAGTGGAAGAACAAAAAGACTCAAATGTTACGGAAATAGGATAGAAAGCCAAACGAAGAAAAAAGCTGTTTTTCTTGGTCTTGTTGTAGTTTTTTTCTGGGGAATTTCTTTTGTTGCTATAAAAATTGTGGTAGGTGTTATTCCCCCAATAACAATGGCGATATTAAGATTTTGTATTTCATGGCTGATATTGTGGGTTTTTTCAAAATTCACAATTAGAAACAAAATTAATCTTTCACGGAAGGCAAAGTGGCTTTCCATATTAGCAGGCTTGTGGGGAATAACACTGTGTTTTATCTTTGAAAATGTTGGGGTTAATTACACGACACCCGCTCAGGCTTCCATTTTGATATCCACCATGCCCATTTTTACCATCATCATAACTGATTTTGTCAAAAGAAAAATCAGTTCGTTAAAACTCTACATGATGTCATTGGTAGCGTTAGTAGGTGTTGTTGTAGTTGTGCTTTCAAATGGTTTTGATCTTGGAGGAGACGTGTTTGGAGATATTTTGATTTTAATTGCGGCTTTTTCTTGGGGTATGTATACTTTCTACATCGATAAACTTTCAGGTTACGATAACCTCATAACGACCATTGAAATGACAAAATGGGGAGTTATTTTTTTGATACCATTTTCGTTGGTGGAAATAATTTCAAGACATGGTGAATTTGCTCCTATAAGGACAGATGTGGTGTTGTGGTTGCTTTTTCTTGCGGTGTTGTGTTCTGGATTTGGATATCTTATCTGGAACTACGTTATAAGAACCATAGGGCCGAGATCGGCTGCCAATTTAATATATCTTGTACCTTTAATCTCAGTTATTTCTGATTTCTTGATCTTAGGGAACGTACCATCTCTTTGGTTTTACGTTGGTGGGTTAATTTTAATGACAGGGGTAATTTTAGGAGAAAGGTTTTCGAGGGAAGAAATCAAAGAGAAGGAAGGACAATCTAAAATCTACACAAGGAGGCTAAAATGAAATTACTTTTCAAAAATGCGACTGTTTTTCCAATTACATTCAAATCATTTAAAGGAGACGTGCTTGTCAAAGATTCTAAAATATACAAAGTCGGTGAATCGATAAAAAAAGACGAAGACACCGAGGTTATAGATTTAGCCGGCAAATATCTTTTCCCGGGTTTCATAGATGCCCATTCCCACATAGGACTCAAAGAAGAAAGCGTTAACGATCCGGTTGGTTCAGATGTGAATGAAATGACAGATCCTATCACGGCCGATGTTAAAGCCATTGATGGATTTAATCCCGAAGATCCGGCCATAGATAGAGCGCTTAGCGGAGGAGTTACAACAGTCATGATAGTGCCGGGAAGCGGAAATACGGTCGGCGGTCAGGGAGCGATAATCAAATTCAAATCTAAAATTGTCGATGAGATGATAGTCAAGGAACCGGCAGGATTGAAGATGGCCTTTGGAGAGAATCCAAAAAGGGTTTACGGCGATCAGAAGAAAACTCCTTCGACACGTCTGGGAGTTGCGGCAGTTGTAAGGACGTATTTCACGAGAGTGCAGGATTACATGAAAAAGAAAGAAATTGCCCGAAAAGACGGCAAGCCTTTCACTGAAAGAGATCTGAAACTTGAAGCGGGAGAAAAAGTGCTGAAAGGAGAAATTCCGGCCAGAATTCATGCCCATCGTTACGATGACATACTTACTGCCGCAAGAATAGCGGATGAGTTTGGATTCAAATTCGTCATAGAACATGGGACAGAAGGATATAAAATCGTTGATTTGCTCAAAACGAAAGGAATACCTGTCGTCGTAGGACCTCTTATGACCTTTAGGACAAAGCGAGAATTGAAGGATATGACGATGGAGTCAATAAAGATTTTAAATGAAAAAGGTGTGCTTGTGTCTTTGATGTGCGATCATCCCGTAGTTCCGCTTGAATATGCCTCCATTCAGGCGGCAAGCGCTTTGAGGTACGGCGCAAGGGAGGAAGATTTGCTAAAGATGCTTACAATAAATCCCGCCAAAATACTTGGGATTTCAGACAAAACGGGATCTGTAGAAGAGGGAAAAGATGCAGATCTTGTGGTATGGAGCGGTCATCCCTTCGATGCCAGATCAAAAGTTGAAGGTGTGTACATAGAAGGGATAAAGATTATGTGATTAAAGTATAATTAAAATTTAATTTTATAAGAATCACATCTTAATATTTGTAGGTTAATATACTTTCAAAGTTGCAAAAGAGGTAGAAAATGCGAATAATTTCGATTTTGGCAATAACAAATGAAAGAAGACATCATAGAGTACTGCCCGGTGGAGCGGTGCCTTGATCGTCTTTGGTATAGATTCCACCGGGCCACATTGAAAAAATGTGGCCTTTTTATTTTAATTTGACGGGAGGTAATAAAATGAAGAAGTTTCTCGTGTTTGCAGCAATCATTACGTTTTTCGTGATCATGGGAATAGCCCAGAATGTTGTGAATCCAGACACCATCGTTTACGAAGAACCGGGACCATTCCAATCCTTAGATCCGGCCTGGGAGTACGACACTACATCTGCCGAGGTTATATGGCAACTTTATGACGCTCTGCTTCAGTATGATGGGACATCAACTGTGAAATTGTCGCCAATGTTATCTACAAATGTTCCATCGGTTGCGGACGGAACGATTCTTGACAACGGTATGACTTACGTTTTTCACATCAGACAGGGTGTCTATTTTCACAACGGGGATCTTTTAACCCCACAGGATGTCGTTTATTCTCTTGAAAGATTGGTCTTACTCGATTACAGCGGAGGACCGTCATGGATGCTTGCGGAACCATTGTTACCGATGATAGATGGCCACTACGTTTTGACAATTGCACAGGAAGTTGCAAAAGAATTAGGACTTAGTAATCCTTTGAGTTACACGAGTTTGAGTTCTCTTGGAATTTTTGCAACCGATACAAAGGTCCCACTCAACGATAAGTACAAACAGGCTCTCATCGATGCATTTGATCTGCTGGCGAAAGACTTTGAAATAAAAGGAAATGATGTGATAATCAATCTTCCCCAACCATTTGAACCCTTTTTGTACACTCTTGCAAAGGGCGGAATATGTGAATCGGTCATTCTTGATGAAAAATGGTGTGCAGAAAATAAGGCATGGGGCGGCAAAACGGATGATTGGTGGTATTACCATAATCCAACTTTCAGTCAGGATACCTTGACGAATATAGAAAACGGAACAGGCCCGTATTTCATGAAGTATTACATACCTAACAGAGAAATAGCCTTTCAAAGATTTGACAAATACTGGGCAGGCCCCGCTCCTACCAAATATGCCGTTATAAAATATGTAAATGAATTCACCACGAGGTTGCTCGATCTTGAATCAGGTCAGGCAGATGCGATTTACGTGCCTGTCGAAAACTTATCTGAGGTTGAAAACAACAAAAACATAAAAGTTTCGGTCTATCCCCAACTTTCCGTTTATGAGTTGAATTTCACGTGGAACCTGGCCAGTGAAGGCAATCCCTACATTGGATCCGGAAAATTAGATGGCAATGGAATTCCACCGGATTTCTTTGCAAATTTGGATGTGAGAAAGGGATTTGAATATCTCTTCCCGTACAGTGTTTACATAAAAGAGGCATACGATAATTTGGCGTTGCAGCCAAACGGTGCGATAATGAAAGGATTGTTCGGGTACAACCCAAATTTGCCAGAATATGAGCAAGACCTTTCAAAGGCTGCGAAATATTTCAAGAAGGCGTACAACGGAGAATTATGGGAGAAAGGATTTAAATTCTCTGCGATATACGAAAGCGGAGATACGACAGAGCAAATTGCTCTTACAGCGTTGAGTAATGCCGCAAGAGAGGTCAATCCGAAATTCCAGATAAACGTCGTCGGAGAGTTATGGCCAAACCTTCTTAGCGACAGTTTGTCTTTCAAATTGCCGCTCTTCACAATGGGATATCTGGCCGATTATCCGGATCCTTACGATCTTGCGTATGCCTATTATTCTTCTACCGGTATATTTGGAGCATTCATAGGTCAAAGTTTCGTCAGTTTTGCCCAAAAGAATCTCGATCCGCTCGTAAATGATCTGCTTACTACGTCCAATCTTTCAAAACGTGCCGAAATAGTCAAACAACTTGAGGAGTTAGACTACAAAGATGCACTCTACATCTGGACTGATCAGCCCTTTGGAATATTCGTAAGCCGTACATGGCTAAAAGGATGGTATCCGAATGGAGTAAGACCGGGAATAGATTTTTATTCTCTGTCGAAATGAAATTTAGAAGTGGGAATTATTCCCACTTCTTGATTTTACTTTTTTTCTGCCATTTTGATTATCTTGGATAGTCTCCTGTAAACGACGGATTTTGAAAGCGGAGGATTTAGCATATTTCCTATTTCTCTTAAGGAAAGTTCCGGATGATTTAAACGCAAAAGGGCTATTTTTTGAATATCTTCTGGGAAATTTTCGAGTCCCATTTGATCTTGAATGAATTTTATCGCGCTAATTTGTTTCCAACTTGCGTTACCGCTTCTTTTTGAATTTGCATCTATGAAATTCATGCTGCGGGTTACATCGGAATTTATTTTTTTGGATGACATTATGGAAGAAAAAACCTTTGCCGAGTTTATGGCTCCTATCAGATTCAGGAATTCGTTTATCATTTCCCCATCTTTTATGTAAAATCTGTATCCATAACGAACATCAACTATAAAGCCTACCATTCCAAAGTTGTTTTCAAGTTTTTCTTTTAACCATTTAAGTACATCTATTTGGCGACTGTAAAATTCAAGATGGTGATATTTCGAAGGATCGGCTATATATCCTGAGGATATGAAAGCACCTCTCAGAAAGGCGCTGATAATTGCAGGATCTCTGAAAAAATCATCACGAATTCTACCTATCAAATCAAGCCCTATTTCAGAAATGAATTTTTTAACATCGTAAGTCATTACCTTCATTATGAAAGTTTTACCGGGATTTAATTTTTCTTGATTTTGATAAATTACCGATGTATCATCAATGCCTATGGCTTTTAAAATTAACTTTGCCCTTCTGACCGCTCCGGTATCTTTGAGTAAAAGTTCTATGTATGTGGTTTCTCCTATCTCAATGGAACCTTTGAATTTGATCAATCCGGCAAATTCAGCGTAAGAAAACCTTTTATCAACTGGGAAATGGTAAAGTTCTTCTCTTACCTCAGGAGTGAATGCCACTCTTATCACCGATGAGAACCATAGAAATTTGCCTAACTGCCTGTGCAAGTAAATGGGGATCATGTCTGACTTTTTCTTGCCCGTCCATTTTGTCGACTATGATCTTGACCATATCTATCCTTGAAAATTTAGGATCCTCGCTTTTGCACATAACTGGTTCGGAATTTTCTTTCTTGTACCTTTTAAGTACCGCTTGAGGAATTTTTTGAGAATTTATTATCACGCGATCTATTTTTGATTTCAGGTAATTTTCAACCGTTTTTACGTGATCTTCAACTGACATTCCAGTTGTTTCTCCGGGCTGGGTCATCAAATTGGCTATAAGTATCTTGGGTTTGTCCTTTACGGCTTCAGGTATTCCATCGACAAGCAAGTTTGGAACGATGCTTGTGAAAAGACTTCCAGGCCCTAAAACGATCACATCGGACATCGAAATCTCATCTATGGCTTTTGAAAATGATTTTGCCTGGCTGCTTAGATTTATTTCTTTGATCTTTCCATTTTTTTTGGTTATATTGCTTTCGCCCACGACAATTTGTCCATCTTCAAATCTCGCGATGAGTTTTACAGATTCTTCCGTTACAGGCAGTACACGTCCCTTTATCGCTAAAATTGAAGATATACTTTCTATTGCCATCGGGAAACTGCCATTTATCTTTGTTAGGGCGGCTATTATGAGATTCCCAAGACTTTGATCTTTGAATCTTTCTCCGTCTTTAAATCTATACGCCATAATTTGAGCCATCAAAGATTCATCTTCGGCGAGTGCAATTATGTTATTTCTTATATCTCCCGGAGGTAAAACCCCAAGTTCTTCACGAATGATGCCAGAACTTCCCCCATCATCCATAACCGTAACTATTGCGGTAACCTCAATATCCGGAAAGTCTTTTAATCCTTTGAGCAAAGTTGAAAGTCCTGTTCCACCGCCAAAAGCAACGATCTTCAAAACGATCACCTCTGTATATCCCTGTGAGAAATCCTCACAGAAGCATCTTTTCTCAACAATTCAGAAAGTTCATTTACTACGTAAACCGATCGATGCTTTCCACCGCTGCAGCCGATCGCCACGTATATAACGCTCTTTCCTTCCTTCGAATAACTTTCGATCGCCATTTTTATAATCTCAGATACTTTATTTGTGTATTCTTCGACGATATCAAATCTTTGAAGGTATTCAATTACTTCTGGATCATTTCCGTTTTTGTCCGCAAGAGATTCAACGTAATAAGGATTCGGAAGAAATCTTGCGTCAAAGACGAAATCAGCGCCAAGTGGAAGACCATATTTAAATCCGAAAGATTCAAGAAAGATCTTCAAAACCCTTTCTGATTTGCCTTCAACTATAGTTATAATTTCACTTCTGAGTTGATGCGTGTTTATCAAAGACGTATCTATCACGTAATCTGACATCTCTCTTATTTCCTGTAAAAGGCGTCTTTCTTCGACCAAAAGTTTTTCTATTTCCTGATCTTTTTCTGTGGAAAGAGGATGGCGTCTTCGTGTGAGATTATACCTGTTTATCAAAACATCATCTTTTGCATCTAAGAAGATGATCTTGATCAAGACCCCTTTTAATTTAAGATCTTCGATGACGGATTTTATTTGACCAAGCGTTTGGCCCGCTCTTACATCAACTATGGTTGCAATTTTTTTTCCGTTAAAAGTTGAATTCATAAGAGAAAGCATGTCGACTAAAAGAGCGGGCGGAATGTTATCCATGCAAAAATATCCTACATCTTCCAACGCCCCAAGTGCCGTCGTTTTGCCAGCCCCTGACATTCCAGATATTACAACAAGTTCAGCTGCCAATTCTCTTTCCTTGCTTTTCTATCTTTTCCGTTAATGCCGCCAACTGTTTTTTGAGTTCTAAATTCTCTTCGAGTACGTTAAGAAGCATCATGAGAAAAAAATGTTCATTTCCATACTTCTCAACCTCTTGAGAATGAGATGCAAAGTTCATCTTGATCTCGTTTAGGATTTCATCAACTTGATTTTGCGGATCGCCTGTTTCAAATTTGTAATTTTTGGTTCCCAACTCAAAGTTAACCGTTCTTTTCATATCTTTCAAACACTCTCCTTTTTGTCAGAACCAACGATATTTTCAAGTTTCTTCATAAGAATTTCAACTCTGACACTTTGTTCTCTTAGCATCTCTTTGAGTTCTACATTTTCATTTCTTAGGGCTTCTATTTCAGAATTGAATTTTTCTATATTTTTGACGAGTTTTTCTCTTTCTTCTAAAAGCCCGTCGACAAGATTCTCAAGTTTTTTTAAAATGTCGTCCACAGGATCAACACCTCAAACATAATTTTAACAGATTTTTAGATATTTTTCAAAAAATGCAACATTCATCTTGAAACGTCAGTTTATATCCACTTTTATGGAGAAACTCCGTTAATTTTTCGGAGGGTTGGGTTATGGTGTTAAAACCTGATTCAACGGCTGCTGTGGCTATCTCATCTCGAAGATTTCCCTTCGGATACATGCAGCCAAGGTTAAGATCGCAGTTGAATTTTTTTCTTGCGTACCCAAAAACGTCTTTTATTTCTTCAATCTTTGGGGGCTGGCATTTTTCAAAATAAGTCATTGGAGTGGGTATAAAAACGAGAAAAACCACTTTCTCAAGTTTATAAGAAGAAAGTATATCAATGGCTTTGTACTCGTGGCTTATCTTTCCACAATCAAGGCCAACGGTGATATGCGGATAAACTGCTTTTTTGAATTTCAAAAGATTTTCAAAGGATCTAACGTAATCTGCGACTTTAGCGTTGAAATTGTAAACTTTTTTTATAACTTCATCTTCTCCCACGAAATCAAAAGATATCGCATCGGCTATTTTTGATATCTCAATGGCTTCGCGTTCATTCACAAGACCTGTGTGAAAGTTGAGTTTGAAGTTTTTCAATCTTTTAATCTCTTCGATATGATCCGTTATTGGCACTTTCCCGTCTGGATTTGAACCGCCACTTATAAGCAAACTTTTTGTGTTTGAAGGGATTTGATACGCTTTGTTTATGGGAATCATACTTTCGAGATAATGACGTCCGCAATGTTTACATTTAAGATAACAAACCGTTCCCGTCACGCTGACGGAAACGGTTGATTCAAGTTTGACTATTTTGATTTCTTTCAAGAAATTTTTGCCTCTTTTAAATATTTTGCGGCATCTTCAGGTGGCATGGGGTTTATGTAAAATCCAGATCCCCATTCAAAACCGGCGAGTTTGGTCAATCTTGGGACAATTTCAAGATGCCAGTGGTAATATTCTTTTCCTTCTCCATGAGGTGTGCCGGTGTGGATCATGAAGTTGTAAGGAGGATCATCAAGTGCTATTTTCATCCTCAAAAGCACATTTTTAAGTATTGCGGAGAAATTCTTAACGTGTGTTTCATCTATGTCTCCGAAATTATATTGATGAACTTTGGGAAGGATCCACGTTTCAAACGGCGCGCGAGAAGCATACGGTTCAAAAGCAAGAAAATCTTCATTTTCTTCAACAGCGCGCGTGTTTTCCATTTTTTCTTCCTGAATTATATCGCAATAAATACATCTTTCACGAAATCCGTAATATTCTTTTGAACCTTCCATTTCTTGAAGCACAAGATTAGGCATTATTGGAGTCGCTATTATCTGAGAATGAGAATGTTCGAGAGAAGCGCCTGCATCTGCACCGTAATTCTTGAATATGAGCACGTATTTTATATTTGGATCTTTAAAGATCGCGTTGTACCTTTCCACGTAAGCCCAGACAACTTCCTGAACCTGTTTGTACTCAAGTGTTCCAAGTGTTGCGTTATGATCTGGATCTTCTATTATTATCTCATGAGCACCAAAGCCTGCCATTGAATCGTAAATCCCGTGGCCTAATCTCACAGGCTGGATCTTTGGATCAAGTGCCGGAAATTTGTTAGGCACGACTCTTATCCACCAACCGGGTGTATTCGGGGCCGTGTTTGCAGGTCTGAATGCCATTATTTCCGGAGGAGTTGAAGATTCGTTGCCGGCATCAAATGGACAAAATTTTGAGACTTTTTCAGTCGGTGGTTTCGCAAAATCGTGTGGCCTTTTGGCCCTTTCGGTTGAAATTATAACCCAACTTTTCGTTATGATATCTTTTCTCAACTCTGGCATTTTATCACCTTGTTTTCGAAAGTTCGTAAAGTTTAACGTACTCTGAAGCCGATCTTTCCCACGAGAGATCTGTGTTCATGGCATTTTTTATCAGTACCGACATGAAATCATCCCGTTTGTAATAATACAAAGCCTTCAAAATGGCCTTGAGCAGATAAGATGAATCGTAATTTTTAAATCCAAAGCCATTTCCGGATTTACCGTCAAATTCCGTTACTGTATCGGCAAGGCCACCGGTGTATCTAACTATGGGAATTGTACCATACCTCAAACTGTACATTTGCCCCAGTCCACACGGTTCATATTTGGATGGCATTAGAAAAAAGTCAGAGGCGGCATATATTCTTTGTGCAAGATTAACGTCAAATCCGATTTTGACGGCTACTTTTTTGGGAAACTCTTTTGCAAGTTCTAAAAAAGCATTTTCATACTTTGGTTCTCCTGTTCCAAGAAGTACAAAATTAACATCGCAAGACGCAACGACATATTTCATTATGTCATCCACGAGATCAAGGCCTTTTTGATCGAATAACCTGCTTATAAGTCCTATGATGGGCGTACCCCTTTTAACTTCAAGACCAACTTCTTTTTGAAGAGCATCTTTGTTTTTCCTTTTGCCTTCAAGTGACTTCGGATTGTAATTGTAAGGAATGCGTTTGTCAGTTTCAGGATCATTTTCCACATAGTCAATGCCGTTTAAAACACCGTATAAAACATCTTTTCGAAGTTGGAGTACTCCTTCCAGTTTCTCTCCATACTCAGGAGTTTTTATCTCTTCGGCGTAAGTTGGACTAACGGTATTCACAATATCAGAGAAAAGAATCCCTCCCTTCATGAAATTTATCTTTCCATAAAATTCTATGCCATCCATGTTATAGACGTAATCGGGTAATTTTGCAAAATCCATGTACGATCTATCGAAAACACCTTGATAGCCAAGATTGTGTATGGTATAAACGGTCGATATATCGGAAAAATAGGAATCTTCTCTGTAAATAGTTTTTAAGTAGACCGGAAGTAATCCAGTTTGCCAATCGTTAGAATGAATTACATCAAAATGAATGTTGAGTTTTTTGATTGAATCTATGACCGCTTTGGTGAAAAAAATGGCTTGCTGGCCACCGTCTGGAGATCCGTAAACGTCTTTCGAAGAAAAGTAATAATCATTTGAGACTAAGTAAATGGGAATGTCGGTTCCTGGCAGATTCGTTTTATAAATAGAGGCTTTTTGATCTGTTCCGATACCGAGATCGAAATCATCGATTACCTTTTTAACCTCAAGACCAAATTTTTTGATGTTCTCTTCGACGATCTTATGATAAGGCATGAATATGGATACATCTATGTTTTTTTTCTTCAATGCCTTTGGAAGGGATCCGGCAACATCCGCAAGACCTCCGACTTTAGCCAGCGGGTAAACCTCAAAAGAAACAAAAGCAATTTTCATATATGACCATTCCTTTCATAATTTTTCTTCTTTTATTATTGAGATGTAACGTATTTCGTTGATATCCAAGATCCTCGAAAGTTCTTTCACACTTTTCCCTTCAATCCTTATTATGGCCACTTTATTTCCAACCTGTTTCGTTGGATAAATTAGAACTGATAAAACATTCATGGAATGGAGGTAAAGCACATCAAGCACACGTTTCAACGATCCAGGTGTATCTTTGAGATCCACCTCAATTCTTATGCCACCCTCACCAAAACCTGCCATTTGTGTAAAAGCATCCAGGATATCGAAAATGGATATAACTCCAACAAGTTCATCCAAAGATATAACAGGAAGTATTTCCATGTCTGATTCAAGAAAAAAAACTGCCGCTTCATCTAAGGTATCTTGCGGGCTTAAAGTATAAGGTACATCATGAATGTAGTCAGTCACCGGTAAAGCATCATCCATCCCGAGTATTTCATCGGCTTTCACGATGCCCTCAAAATTTTTTCCAGAAGAGACAACGCAACAATTTGATGCTGACGTGCGCAAAATTTTCTTCGCCTCACCGATTAAGGTGCTTTTTTGAATCGTAACGAAATCTCTTTTCATGAAATCTTCAACCGACATAGACTTTTCTCCTTTCCCACAAATAAGATCATACAACAAAAAACGTCAAAAACAAAAATTTCGAAGATAATTTGAGATAAAAAGCGAAAGCAAAAGATAAATTCGTTTAATTGGTTCCAATTATGAGAAAAGCGTTAAAAACAATCAATTATCTCTTAAAATTGGTCTTTCAAGTACGTAAAAAATCGCAAATGTCACGACCGTCAAAATTGCACCGAAGGCCTGTGCTTCCGGAACATGCATCGATGAAAATAATTTGTAAGCACTTGCAGATATCATTGGGAATCGGGGATCGTAAAGTACAAGCGTTGCGCCCATTTCTCCCATTGAAATGGCAAAAGCAAAGAAAAAAGTTGAAATTATCTGGGGTTTTAAAACCGGAATTCTTATCATGAACGTTTTCTGAAACCAATTTGCACCGTCAACCGAGGCGGATTCGTCTATTTCCGACGGGAATCTCTGCCAGCCTGCCAGTATGGTTTGAAATCCTATGGGAAATGACAACATCGTGTATATTGGAATTATTTCAAACGGAAATGTCAGAGGTATGTAATTTTGAACTGCGAGATATCCAAAGGCGAGAGTAACGGGTGAAACGGCAAGGGCCGATGTAAAAAGCGCATCAAAAATAGGAACTTTTATTTTTGTCACCGCATGTGCTGCCGTAATCGAAAGCGCTACCGTCAAAATCGCACTTAAAGTTGAAAAGGTAAAAGTCCATAAAATGGAAGAAAGTACCGAATTTCCTATGTAAGGATCCATCCTGCCGGAAAATAACCTTTCAAACCATTCGAGTGTGAAAGTTGAATTTTGAAAATTCCAAAAGCCAGTGAAAATTTGAGACAAAATCGGGCCAAAGACGAATACGGATATGCCCAGTATGTAAAACAATCCCCATGAAGGAAACTTTGAATTTGTCCGCGATACTTCTTGAGAAAAGGTACCTGCGGATTTTCTCATGATCGAGAATACAGATGCTATCAACCCTATAAAGCATATTTGAATCAAGGTAAGTCCTATTGCTCCTTTGAAATCAAGCAACGTCGTGAGATACATGTAAATCTGCACTTCGAGTGTCGAAAATTGCGCTCCGCCTATGACAAGCATGACGGTAAAAGAAATAAAACAATAGATGAAGATAAGCAATGCCGATGCTATTATGGATGGCAATAAAATCGGTAATTCAACGGAAATGAAACTTCTTAATCTCGATGCGCCGTCTATTTTCGCCGCTTCGGCATATATCGGATCAAGAGTTGAAATTGCGCTGCCGACTATCACCATGGTAAGAGGGAAATTGTAAAAAGCGTTTCCCATGACAACGCCAAGCAAAGTGAAAAGAGGCTCAAACCTCACGTGAAAAATCGGCCATAAAAAATACGTGTTTAATACGCCACTGTGGCCGAAGAAAGATATAAAGCCCAACGTCATAGAAATAGACGGCATGACAAATGGAACGGTTGAAAGCGCCGTAAAAATACCCTTGAATTTGAATTTTGTTCTCCCGATAAGGTATGCCCCAGGCAAACCCATGGCAACGGCAAGTATTGTGGACAAAATGGCCTGATAAGTTGTGAATTTGAATATTTGAAGGTTAAGGGTGTTGAAAATCGAAACATTGCCACTTAATTTGTAAGTGTAGACGAAGAGTATGACAATTGGAAAGATGTAAGCCCCCGCCATGAAAAAGATGGCAGGGGTAAGTTCGAAAAAGATGCTTTTCTTCATTTAACGATTATTTCTGTCCATTGGGTGATCCAATTTGAGAGAGAATCAGAAATTTGATCGAGCGGGATCGTTATGGTTTTCGTTATTGAAGGGGTATGATCGATGAAAACTTTTGGAAGTGGTACATTTGTAACGGGATACATCCATTGATTTAAGGGAATTGCCGATTGAAAATCTTTCGAAAGCATGAAATTCATAAAATCTTTTGCAAGTGCAAGATTGCGAGTTCCCTTCACGATACCCGCGTATTCAACCATGACATATGCCTCGCCATTTGGAATGACGACGCCTATATCAGAACCGTTGTAGTAGTAATAGTTGTAAGCCTCGTCCGTTGCAAAACTTACCATCATTTTTGCTTCTCCGTTTTCAAGCATTTGAAAAGCACTGCTCCATCCACTTGTAACAGTCTTTATCGTTGGAACAAGTTTTTTCCAGTAGTTTTGCCAGTTGTTCCCGTAAATTCCAATTGTCCATAAAAGAAAGTCAAGGCCTGTTGTTGAAGTCCTCGGATCTTCGATGACGAGGGTGTGTACATATTCAGGATTTAAAAGCGCTTCAAAAGTTTGGGGAGGATTCGATATTGTTTTAAGGTTATAATCTATCGCAAGGGCTCCGTAATCAAAGGGGATGACTCTGTATTGCGGATCGATGAGAAAAGATTTGCTGACTACACTTGCAACATCAGTTGGCTTATATGGTATAAGTAGATTTTCATCCAAAACTTTTGGAATCTGGCTTTGAGACAGACCTATCACAACATCGGCTTTAGGGCTAGACTTTTCAAGGATCAACCTTGCCACGATATTTCCACTTTCCATGGATACAAAATTGATCTTGCAGTTGTACATTTTTTCAAAAATCGGTTTGATCTCGTTGCCGATGCCGGAGACAAAACTGCTGTAGGTGTATATCGTAAGGGTATCGCCGGCAAAGCCAACTCCGATAAGCAAAACGATCGATGCGATTAACAAAAAGTATTTTTTCAAAATAACCACCTCCAAAAAAATTAAAGCCATCTCTCACGGAGATGGCCAGTTCATCCTTATTTCCCTTCGCCGGCATTAACCGGATCAGGTTCAAAGGGTCGAGGCTTTAAGCCTCCTCTCAGCCAGTTCACTGGCTCCCCGTTACGATCATATTTTACCACATTATCATATTTTTGTATTCGCAAGATTTCGATCGACGTTTACGGTTATCATCCCGTCCTCTTCGTCTATGGTTATTTTATCTCCTTCTGATATCTTATTTGATATTATCATATCCGCTATTTTATCTTCGACTTCAAACTCTATCACGCGCCTCAAAGGCCTTGCGCCGAAGGCAGGATCGTATCCTTTTTGAGCAAGTGATGATTTTGCCTTCTGTGTTATTTCAATATCGATCTTTTTGTTTTCAAGATTCTTTCGTATTTTTGATATGAATTTGTCTACGATGAATTCCATATGAGACTTCTCTAACGGTTTAAACGCGACCATTGCATCTATTCTGTTCAAAAACTCAGGTTTGAAATACTTTCTCAACTCCTGAACCATGGTTTCGTCAAGGTATTCTCTTTTCCCATTTTCCACGCTTTCAAGTATGTAATCCGATCCTATGTTTGATGTCATTATTATTACCGTATTTCTGAAATCAACGGTGTTTCCCTTTCCATCCGTAAGCCTACCATCATCGAGTACCTGTAAAAGCGAGTTGAAAATTTCCGGATGGGCTTTTTCTATCTCGTCAAGCAGGATAACACTGTACGGGCGTCTCCTTACGGCTTCGGTTAACTGACCGCCTTCTTCATAACCAACGTATCCCGGAGGAGCGCCTATAAGTCTTGAAACGGTATGTTTTTCAGAGTACTCGGACATGTCTATTCTTATCAAAGCGTTATCACTGTTGAAAAGTGCCCAAGCCAAAGATTTGGCGGTCTCGGTTTTCCCAACTCCGGTCGGTCCAACGAAGAGGAAAGTCCCCATCGGTCTGTTTGGATCTTTAAGTCCTGCCCTCGCCCTTCTTATGGTAGACGAAATAACGCTTACGGCCTCTTCCTGATCGACGATCCTTTGATGGATGATCTTTTCAAGGTTGATGAGTTTATTTCTCTCATCTTCCATGAGCCTACTCACCGGAATGCCGGTCCATCTTTCGACTATTTTCGCTATAACGTCCGCATTGACAACTTTCGGTATATTTTCTTGATGCTTTTTCCATTCTTCCTGAACTTTTGAAAATTCACCTTTTACTTTCTCAAGTTCTGATTTTTTTAAGGCCGCTTTCTGGTAGTCCCCGGCAATTGCGGCATCGTTTATTTCTTCTTCCAACTCTGATATTTTGTTCTGACTTTCGATTATTTCTGAAGGGATGAAAGAATTTTCGAATTTTACCCTTGATGCCGCTTCATCTATAAGATCTATGGCTTTGTCCGGAAGAAATCTGTCGGTTATGTATCTCGATGAAAGTTTAACGGCCATCTCTATCGCCGCATTTTCTATTTCAACACCGTGATGTGTTTCGTAAGACGGTTTAAGTCCTGAAAGAATTTTTATTGTTTCTTCTTCAGTTGGCTCATCAACAGTTATCGATTGAAATCTCCTTGCGAGTGCCTTATCTTTTTCTATGTATTTTCTGTAATCTTCAAGTGTCGTTGCACCTATGCATCTTAACTCGCCACGGGCAAGAGCCGGCTTGAGCATATTCGATGCATCCAAACTACCTCCTTCGACACTTCCGGCCCCGACAACTGTATGCAGTTCATCTATGAAAAGTATGACCTTTCCATCCGACTCCTTCACGGCATCTATAAGACTTTTGAGCCTTTCTTCAAACTCACCGCGAAATTTGGTACCGGCCACAAGTCTGCCCATATCAAGGGAAAGTATTCTTTTTTCCATCATGTAATCAGGAATTTTACCAGAAGCGACAAGTTGAGCAAGTCCTTCGACTATGGCTGTTTTCCCAACGCCAGGATCACCTATAAGAACCGGGTTATTTTTTCTTTTCCTGCCGAGGATCTCTATCATTCTTTCCATCTCTTCGTTGCGGTCTATCACAGGATCGAGTTTTCCATCTTTTGCCTGTTGCGTGAGATCTGTTGTGAATTTTGAGAGTGCATCTAAATTTTCAGATTCCTTTGATTTTCCAGCCTTTCTGACCGCAAGAATGGCGTTGTAAACTTTTTCATCGTTTACTCCAAATCTCATCAAAACACGTGCGGCCATAGAATCGGAAGTTTTTACCATTCCGAGCAAAAGATGTTCTGTTCCGATTTTTTCGTCTCCCATTCGACTGGCTTCGCTTTTGGCACTTTCGAGTACATGTCTGGCATCTGGCGTCAGATACATCTGCTTTACGCTGCCGGTTGAAGCGGGATTGCCTCCGTATTCTTTGACGAATTCTTCAGTTTTATCTTTTAGTTTTTGAATATTGACTTTCAGATTTTTCAAAGCATCTATCGCCGCATTTTCTTCATTTTCTATAAGTGCAAGCAATATATGCTCAGACCTTAATTGATCCTGTCCGTATCTTGAAAGTAAATCTTGAGTTGACATCATTATATTCGATGCTTTTTCCGTGTATTCTTCAAGATTAAACATTTAAAAACACCTCCAAAAAAGAAAGGGGCCAAAGCCCCTTTCCAATTTACTTTATCTCTATCTTTCTTTTGGCCGACTTTGCTTCAGGGCTCTTCGGTATCGATATGTTTAAAAGTCCGTTTTCAAATTTTGCGCTTATGTTTTTGTCATCGATATCCGCAGGAAGCGAGAAAGATCTTTCAAACTTACCGTAACTTCTTTCGATTTTTTTGTATCCTTTTTTATCTTCTTTCTTTTCTTCCTGTTTTTCACCGCTTACAGTCAATATGCCGTCGTTAACTTCGATCTGAACATCTTCTCGCTTCATGCCCGGCAATTCAATTTCAAACTCGTAACTTTTGTCGGTCTCTGAGATATCAACTGCCGGGGTGAACATTTCGTTAGAAATAGTCGCCGGCCATATCTTTGGAAATTCCTCGAAGAACCTGTCCATCACCCTTTGCATTTCCTCAAAGGGTCTGTAAATATCCAGTTCCTCACTTTCTCTTCTCTTTTCAATGGCCATAAAAACCACCTCCATTATATAAAATTCAAATTCCGAATCATCGCTCCAGCAGGTGCCTCTTCAATGTCTGGTTCTCGCTACGAAGCGCCGGCCATTTCGAAGGCATCCTGCTTTCCGCTTTTTTATTTTCCTTGATACTCGGCATTCACAGTATCATCACTTGAAGTACCATTTCCGTTGCCAGGTTGTGAACTGGCCGTCTTTTGATAAAGTGTCTGGCCTATTTGCTGGGATTTTTTCTGTAAATCGTCTGTTAGCACTTTTATCCTTGCGTAATCGTTCTTTTCAAGCGCGTCTTTAAGATCTTTGACGATATTTTCAGTTTCGGCACGGAGCGCAGGATCTATCTTTGAACCTTGATCGTTGAGCAGTTTTTCCGTCTGATAGACAAGAGAATCAGCCTGATTCTTCATTTCGACTTGCTGTTTGCGTTTTGTGTCTTCTTCCTGGAATTTTTTCGCATCTTCGACCATTTTCTTTATGTCTTCTTCTGAAAGATTTGAACTTCCACTTATGACTATCGATTGCTCTTTTCCGGTTGCTTTGTCCCTGGCCGAAACGTGAACTATGCCTTCAGAATCTATGTCAAAGGTAACCTCGATTTGAGGAATACCCCTTGGAGCCGGTGGAATACCGGTGAGGTTAAATCTTCCAAGCGATTTGTTGTCTCCTGCAAGTTCTCTTTCGCCTTGAAGTACATTTATCTCCACTTCTGTCTGACCATCTTCTGCAGTCGTGAAAACTTCGGATTTCTTCGTTGGCACAGTGGTGTTTCTCGGAATTATTCTGTGCATGAGCCCACCTTTGACCTCAACGCCAAGAGATAACGGTGTAACATCAACGAGCACAACTTCTCTCTTCGTTTCACCGGCAAGTATGGATGCTTCGACGGCAGCGCCTATTGCAACGGCTTCATCGGGATTAACAGCCTTCGATGGCTCTTTGTGAAATATGTTCTTCAGAAAATCTTGGACTATTGGCATTCTCGTTGGTCCACCGACAAGCAAGATTTCACCTATGTCTTCAACGGCTATTTTGGAATCGTTAAGCACAGTCTCTATCGGCTCTCTCATTTTTTCAACTATATCACGGATCAAACTTTCTAATTTTGCTCTCGTAAGAGAAACTTGAAGATGTTTTGGACCATTCGCATCTGCCGTTATGTAAGGCAGATTTATTTCTGTTTCCATCTTCGTCGTGAGTTCTATCTTTGCACGCTCAGAGGCATCCTTTAGCCTTTGCATCGCTTGCTTATCGCCGCTGAGATCTACTCCGGTTTCTTTTTTGAAGTTGTCGATAAGCCAGTCCATTATTCTCTGATCAAAGTCGTCTCCTCCAAGATGGTTATTTCCACTTGTCGCTTTTACCTCGATAACTCCACCACCTATCTCAAGCAAAGAAACATCGAAAGTACCTCCGCCCAGATCGCATACGATTATCATTTCATCCTTGCTTTTATCTATGCCATATCCAAGAGCTGCCGCGGTAGGTTCGTTTATAATTCTCATAACCTCGAGTCCCGCTATTCTGCCAGCATCTTTGGTCGCCTGACGCTGTGCATCTTCAAAATAAGCAGGCACGGTTATAACGGCCTTCGTTATCTTTCCACCAAGCACGGCCTCGGCATCATTTTTCATCTTTCTAAGTATAAAAGCGCTTATCTCTTGGGGCGTGTAATCTTTATTATCAATCTTAATTTTGTTATTTGTACCCATCTGACGCTTTATAGATCTCACGGTTCTTTCGGCATTCAAGATGGCCTGCCTCTTTGCTGGTTCTCCGACAAGCACCTCGCCCGTTTTTGTAAAAGCCACAACGGAAGGAGTAAGCCTTGAGCCTTCAGCATTAGCTATAACTTCGGGTTTTCCATCTTTTACAATCGCTATTTCCGAATTCGTCGTTCCAAGGTCTATTCCCACAACATATTCTCTTTCAGACATTCATGTCACCTCCGCATTTTCAATTAAAATTATAATCAACTTTTATCCTTATGTCAAGAGGGGATCAAATTTTCATATCAAATTTTTAAACCATATATTATAATAACTTAGACGATATCAATTTTATTTTTACTTATATGTTAAGCAATCTTAATTTATAACTGATAATTAGATCGGAACATAGTTTTTTTCTCATGTGCTACCCGCTACCCACCACGCGCTTTTTTGATCTCTATTCCCTAATGTCTTTTCCCCATAGGCTATTCGCCATATGCTATATGCCCGTCTCTACATAATCAATTCGGCCTATTGATTTTATTAAATTTACGTGATACAATAAAGTATGTTGTTCGAAAGGGCAATAATTTTTAAGGAGGTAACACAGATGAAAGGTACTGTTAAGTGGTTCGATGCCAAGAAAGGCTACGGTTTCATAACGATGGAAGATGGTAATGACATTTTTGTTCATTACTCAGCAATTCAGATGGATGGCTACAAAAACTTGAAAGAGAATCAACCTGTTGTCTTCGACATCAGCGAAGGTTCAAAAGGGAAACAGGCATCGAACGTTAAACTTGCTTGATTTTTTGATCTGACATCGAAAAAAATGAAAAGCCCGAATCTATTCGGGCTTTTTTTATATTTTTTGTGTTATAATAATTAACTTTGGCGGAAGAAGGTGAAATTGTGAAAATTTTGCATTGTTCTGACCTTCACCTTGGAAGAAAAGTTTCAGGTTCGATTTATTCGCAGTACTTCAAAGCAAGGTACGAAGATTATTTCAGTTCCTTTCGTGCAATAGTTGATTTTGCAGTTTCAAAAGATATCAATATGGTCATCATATCGGGAGACATTTTCGATAAGAAAGATCTTTCACCGGATTCGCTTGAAAAGGCCGAAGATATTTTCAAAATCTTAAAAGAAGCCAGCATAAAAGTCATAGTCATTGAAGGAAATCATGATAGGCTGTTCGATTTTGAAAGTTCTTCATGGCTTGATTACCTGAAAGATAAAAATTACATGATAATTCTGAGACCTTCTATCAAAGATGGAAAGGTCTTTTTTGAACCGTGGAACGGAAAAACTGGAGGCATGGTTGAAATTGACGGTGTGAAGTTCTACGGCATAGGATATCAAGGAATAAACTTTCCTGAATACATCGAATCTCTCGGTCAAATACTTGACGCAGATGATCGTAACATCATCGTCATCCATGCAGGCGTGAGCGATCAACAAACGCTCATCATGCCGGGTTTTGTGGAACTGAAAGATTTTTCGCCTCTTGATGGAAAATGCCTTTACATCGCTTCTGGCCATGCACATCAAAAACATATTTACGCGCTCGAAAAATCTGAAATTTTCATTCCCGGTGCTCCTGAATACTGGGACCTTTCTGAATCAGGAGAAAAGGGTTTTTTTATCTACAACACTGAAGACGGATCGGTTGATTTTTTTGAATCAAAAAGAAGATTGAAGATAGAAAAAACCATAAAATTAGAGACAGGAAATGCCGATGAATTCAGGCAAGCGTTTTCAAAGATGATCGAAGAAAATCCTGTTGAAACGAATTGCATTTACATGGTCAACGTTGATATTCCTTTTGGCACATTTCTCGATATAAACATCAATGAATTTGAAAATGAAATGGAAAACATGGGTGCTTTAAAGGGGAAAATAATGGTAAGGCAACTTAGCGATCATGCAAAGCACGATGATAAAGATTATGTGGACCTTTACGATATTGAGAACTCAATCGTATCCAAAGACGAAAAACTTGGAAAACACTCTGACAGCGTGGTAGAAGCCATAAACGCGCTTAAAAAAATATCGCTTCAAGAAGATGCCTTTAAAATTATCGATGACCTTTTTGACAAAATCACGGAGTGATCTGATATGAAAATCAAATCCGTGAAACTCGAGAATTTTAAAAGTCATGTGAATTCTTACATATCTTTTTCACCTGGATTGAATTTGATAATCGGCCCGAACGGTTCTGGAAAATCAAGTATACTTCAGGCGATAGGGCTTGGATTTTTTGGCATTACTAACAAGGTAAATCTCTCTAAATTCATAACAAATGACGTAAAAAATGATGGTTCAACGATAAAAATAGAATTCGATGACGGCGATGGAATGAATTACACGCTAACGCGCGAAATATCAAGTCGTCAATCAAGAGTACGTCTTGTGGATGACAGAGGCATGATTGTGGATAATGCCACAAAGGTGGGCGAAAAGATAAAGCAGATTTTTCAAATTGATTCCAACGATCCAGAAGAAATCTACAAAAACATCATAACGGCCTATCAAAACGACATAACAGATGTTTTTGACCGTACTCCGGCCAAAAGAAATGAATTCTTCAACACCCTGTTCAACACGGAAATATACAAATTCATCTCCTCGACCCATGTCAAAAATTACACCGATAAACTGGATAAAGATCTGGGTGATCTGACCGTAAAAGCACAATACCTCGAATCAGAAATCGAAAAGGAAAAATCACTTGACGATCTCATGGCCGAAATAAAAAAAGAAATGGAAAAAGTTCAAAAGGCAATTCAAGATTCAGAAGCGCAAAAATCAGAAATCGGTATTTTTATCGATGAGCAAACAAAAATAAGTGACAAAATCAAAATGCTTTCTTCGAAAAAAAGTACGTTGGACGTTAAAATTGAAAGCCTTCAAAAGCAGATCGAAAAACTTTCAAAGGACGCCGAAGGATCGCAGCAATCTGCTCGGATACTTGAAAAGTATATTCAAGATTACAATCGTTACAACGAGATATCGGAGAAGGTCAAAAAAACAAACGATGAAATTTCCGAAATTATGAAATCGCTTGATTTAATTCAGTCTGTAAAAGATAACATAAATTTAAAGAAAAATCAGAAAGAAAAGATCATTTCCAACATAGAATCTGACAAAAAAAGAATCGGCGAAAATCAAGAGGCGATGAATGTTCAATCACGAGAAATCGCATTTTACTCCGAAACAGCCGATGATCTGAAAGTTGGGCTTTTAAAGGCGAACGAATTATACAAATCAATCTCGGAAGAAATTAAAGAAATCAAGATGAATTTGGCAAAAAAAAATTACCGTGCGATATCGAGCCGCTTTGATTCTGAAGATAAAATGGTTTTTGACATGCTTTCTGGCAAAATTGAAGAACAAGAAAAACTGCGTACCCTTCTCGATCAAAAGAACGAATCCATAACGGAAACACGTTCGAAAATAAAAACGCTTGATGAGGCAAAATCAACGCTGTCAAATGGAATATGTCCCTATCTTAAAGAAAAATGCCTTAACATAAAAGGAGACCCCGCCGCTTACTTCGATCCGCGCATCAAAGCGTTGGATGATGAATTATCAAATCTCAAAAAACAAAAGTCAGAAATAGATGAAAGTATAAAGAAAAACGAACAAATGGAAGATGAAAGATCAACACTTGTCGAAAAACTTTTGGATGAAAAAAACCAAAAAGGAAGAGAAGTCTACCAAAAGACTGCGCAGATTCAATCCGACATCAACCTTCAAAAGAAACAAATCGATCTTTTGGAAAAAAGAAAAGCGGAACTTAATTTGACAAATGAGAATCTCGGTAAAGATATCTCGGAGATGGCCAAAGAAATCGATGTCATAAATGAGGATATCGATGGATTATCGGTAAAAATCGCAAAAGAGAATGACTTGAAAGAAAAAATCAACATTCTTCAAGAAGATCGATCAAAGGATCAGGAAGAAATGCAAAAAGTGAAGGCAGGATATGAACTTTACAATCAAAACCTTATGAACGCTTCAAGGCTTGATAAGATAAAGCGAGAATTAGAAGTTGCAATGAATGAAAAATCAGAACTCGAGTCTGAAATTCATAAGATCTCAGATGAAATAGAAGAATCCAAAAATTCATACAAGGCACAAGATCTGCAAACAGCCAGATCAAAAATTGACAGACTGAACGAAGAGATAGGATCTCTGCGACAAAAACTCGGAGAATTGAACGGATCTATATCAGAAATGTTGAAGACAAAAAAAGCAGTAGAAGAAAAGAAATCACAACTTGAAGAGATCAAAAGCACCGTCAACAAAATATCAACCAAAATATCTTTTTCAAAATCTTTGAGGAATTTACTTGACGATATGGGATCTAAGATATCATCCACGTATCGCGATTTAATCTCTTCAAAGGCGACAGATAAATACAACATGATGACCAAGAGATCGGACATCGTGAAATGGGCTCAAGATTATGATCTTCATCTTTTAACTTACAACGGCGGTACGCTATCGGATCGAAATTTTGAAATGCTATCCGGCGGAGAGCAGATGTCTCTCGCGCTTGCCATGAGAATGGCCATGTCAGCCTTCTTTTCAAGATCCGGCTTCGCCATTTTTGATGAACCGACAGTTAACCTCGATGCGGATCGAAGAAGTGCGCTTTCGGAATCTTTGCCGGAATTGCTCGAAGATATGGATCAAGTCATAATCGTCACTCACGATGACTCTTTCAAAGAGATGACAGAAAAGATAATAATACTTAAAAATATAGACGGCGTAACAACCGTCGAAAATTAAATGGAGGTGGAAAGTATGAAGAAGTTATCTGTTTTTGTGTTCATTCTTGCTGCTCTGTTCGGTATTGTGGCTTTTTCGCAACCCGTCATCAGTTCCCCATCAAGCGTAACAAGCATTTTTTTCGAACCGGCAGCAGGTGAAACGCCATTTTTAAACGCGATAAAAAGCGCTAAAACTTCTTTGAAAATTGAGATGTACGTCATAACGGCTAATGATGTCTTCAACTCAATAAACAGCGCCGTAAAGCGTGGAGTCAACGTTAAGGTTATACTCGATCAGCATCCTTACAACATGCAGGCACAGGCCGATTTTGCCTATAAAACGCTTACATCGATGGGTGCTCAGGTGCAATGGGCCCCATCACGATTTACCTTCGATCACGCAAAAGTCATGATTGTCGATGATTCGTACGCTGTTTTCGGCACATCCAACCTTACTTACAGCGGCATAACACAAAATTTTGAGGCGGACGTCGCGACTCACGATCCACAGATAGTTAAATCTCTGCTTGCCGTTTTCAACGCAGATTGGAATAACGTCGAGGTTGGATCTGCTCCGAGAGAATATCTTGTCCTCAGCCCGAACAGCGAGAGCGATCTCGTCTGGCTTATAGACAGTGCAAAAACAACTCTATCCATAGCCGAAGAGGAAGTACCGGAAGGAAAAGTGTTTGTAGCCCTTGAAAATGCCGCAAAAAGAGGCGTGAACGTCAGACTTATGGAACCTGAATCAAGCGCGAAATCGATGTCTAATAAATACAATCTCGCCACGCTTGCCAACGCAGGTGTAAAAGTTGGCATTCTGAAAGCCCCTTATGTTCATGCCAAAATGATAGTCTCCGACAACAATTATCTTTTCATAGGATCTGAAAATGTTTCCTACACTTCGATGATGCAGAACAGAGAGGTCGGCATAATACTTTCAAATAGTTCTTTGATATCTCAGGCTGTCTCTCAATTTGACGATCTTTGGAATGATGTTTCAATTATGCCTGCCGAATTGCCATCTTCACAAATGGCGTTGCTCACCCAGATAGTTTCGACTCCTTACGCATACGCAAATAAACTCGTTAAAACCGTTGGGACCATCGAAGGTGTCTTCGGACCAACCGTTTTTATGTCTTACACTTATGGTGGGAAAATAGCCGGAATAGAACTCTGGCTTGGAAGTGTTGCAAATCCGGAATTGGTACTTAAAGCGGGACAAACTGTCCGCGTCGTTGGATCTGTTGACACTTACAGGGGACAACTTGAAATTTCTGCCGTTACGCTGCCCGAGGTCATATCCGAGAACTTGCTTTCTTTCCCATTTGAGCCTTCATTCGATAAACTTGCGAATTACGATGGATTGCTTGTGATGCTTAAGGGCACGGTTAAAGTTTCGGATACGGGTACTTATTTGCTTGGAAAGGACGGTCAGACGGTCAGATTTTCTTCTCTCGGTATGATGCCGTCTGTTAGCGATGGCACCGATGTCTACGCCGAAGGCATAATCGTAAACGATAACGGCAATTACGTGCTGGCCGCAACGAATTTTTATGCCGCGAATACTTACACGCCGATCCTCGAGAGCATTCATCTGAACACAAGTCCGACGATTCCGGAACTGCTATCGAACGTTCAGGTATATTTCAACCAGACGGTTAAATCGACAGGCGTCGTTTCTGCCGTTGTAAGTGCTTCCAACGCTTATGTTTTCTCAAATGGTTACGGTTTAAGGATTTACGGCCAGTACGGAAACATAAAACCCGGCGATATAGTCGAATTTTCGGGAAGTTTTACTTCATACAACAACTCTTTTGAGGTGGATGTAACTTCTGTAAAGGTGATAGGTCAAACTTCCGCGCCTCTTCCTTTAGTCATAAAAACCGGAGATTTTGCAAAATATTCTGAAGTCTTGGTTCAGGTCACAGGCGTCGTTTCAAACGCAAAAGGCACGATGTTCGATGTTAACGATGGTTCGGGATCGGCCACCGTTTACATGGCAAAAGGCACGTTGCCGCAAAACGGAAGTACCGTGACAGTCGTGGGAATATCCGTTCAGTACAACAACACACATGAGATATACGCCGTGTCTATAAATTGAAATCTAAAAGTTGATGTGCGAAAGGTTAGATCAAAGGCGGTCATCGACCGCCTATTTTTTTTCGTCGTATGCGTAAGTTGGCATACCCCTGACATGCGTTTTGTATTTGAAAATTCCGCCCGCGTGGGGTTGCTTTTTTAATCCATCCGCGTTCAGCCCGCGACTTGCCGTTGTTATGTAAAGTTCATCAAGATCGTCTCCGCCGAAAACGCATGAAGTTACCTTTTCAACCGGGATATTTATAACTTCTATCAATTTTCCGTTGCGCGGATCCCATCTTGAAATACGCCATCCACCCCAGTGGGCTACCCATATCATGCCTTCCGAATCCGACGTCATACCGTCGGGAGATCCTTGACCGTCTGGAATTTTTACCGCCACGCGTCTGTTTGAAATCGATCCTGTTTTGAGATCGTAATCAAATGCAAAAACGCTTTTTGTCCTTGTATCTATGTAATACATGATCGAATTATCAGGATTCCATGCAATTCCGTTTGATACCGTGACCTTATCGACCATTTTGGTTACGCTGTGATCCCTGTCTATTCTGTAAAGTGCACCTAAAGGATCCTTTTCTTCCAGGTTCATCGTGCCTGCCCAAAATCTTCCATATGCATCACATTTCCCGTCGTTAAATCTGTTATCTGGTTTGTCACTTTCAGGATCGCACACGAATGTGAATTCTTCCGTTTCAAAGTTGAGAAAGTAGATGCCGTGGTGCATCGCAAGAATTGCACCGCCTGATTTATTCGGTGCAATGCATCCGACATACTGATTTGAGTTTATGATTTTATCCTCATTTTTCAACGGATTGTAGATGTGGACTTTTTTGCCGTCTATATCAACCCAGTAAAGCAATTTATTTTTGGCATCCCACGATGGACTTTCCGCAACAATTGCGCCCGCATCAAGCAAAAGATCTACCCTCTGTTCCATCTTTATCACTTCCTTCTTGAAATTCAACGATGTTTTCAAAATCCTTTTTGAGATCATCATGAAGCATTTTGTAAATTTCGAAGATCTTCATGTAAACATCATGATTTTCGGCATCTGGAAAGTAAGTTTTGGAGATAAGGAAAAAATTTTTGACTTCATCGAAATTGTCTATGATTTTTAGCGCCTTCATCCCAACGATCACCGCACCAAAAGCGGAACTATCGTCATTTTTCATCGTTAGAACTTTTTTGCCCAGTACATCTGCGAGTATTTTTATCCATAATTTAGATCTCGTCATTCCCCCGCTTAAATGTACCTCATCTATCTTTCCGGTGATTTCTTCAAGGGCAAGATCAACATCGTAAAGGCTATATCCTATGCCTTCGAGCGTTGCCCTTAAAAAGTGGGGCTTTTTGTGGTAGATGTTCATTCCGAAAAAGACTCCCCTCAGACTGGCATCCCAGTATGGACTTCTTTCACCTGTTAGATGAGGCAGAAAGACGAGGCCATCCGATCCGGCCTTTATCTTTGAGGCTTTTGTCATCGTTGAGTCGATCTTTCCACCGAAATTGTCCATAAACCATTTAACGACCATGCCGGCATTGCTCACGGCACCGCCAATTGTGAAATGCGACTCATCAAGGACGTAGGTAAAAGTTCTCATCTTCCGATCCACAACGGGGCTGTCCGAGACAACTCTCATTGCTCCGCTTGTACCAACGCTTACGGAAGAAATGCCTTTTTGCACGGCACCCGATCCGAGATTGGCAAGCGGGCCGTCCGCACCGCCGATAATAAATGGTACTTCAGGATCAATGCCAATTTTAGCAGCGTAAAGATCTTTAATTCCCTTAAAAACATGATCTACAGGTACGATCTCCGAGAGCATATTTTCATTTATGCCTGCAATTCTTAACGCTGTATCATCCCATTTCATGTTTTTCAAATTCAAAAAACCTGTTCCTGAAGCCATGGAATGATCGATCACGTACAGGCCGAAAAGTTTGTAAAATATGTATTCTTTTATTGAAATGAATTTTGACGTTTTTTCAAAGATGCTTTTGTTGGACTTTAACCATATGATTTTACAAAGTGGCAGCATCGGATGAATCGGCGTGCCCGTGTTTTTATATATCGCGAAACCTTCACCGCTCTTTCTAAGATCTTTCGCTATCTGTGAACTTCGAGTGTCTGCCCAAATTACAGCGTTCATAAGTTTGTCGCCATTTTTATCAACGGGAATGACGCTATGCATGGCGCCACTGAAACTTATGCCGGCGATTTTGTCTTTACCGATTTGCCTTACAACCTTTTCGATTGAATCGAGTACTGAATCAAAGATCTCATCCGGATCCTGTTCTATCATTCCGATTTTTGGCATCAAAAGTTTGTAACAAACTTCAGATTTGAATATCGCTCTGCCGTTCAAATCGTAAGCCACTGTTTTGGTTGCAGTTGTTCCGATATCCGTCCCTATTAAGTACTTCATGGATTACTTTTGATCCATGTTGATATTTCATCTATGACACCGACATCAACATGACCTTCAACAAGATACTCGTCCGGAGACGGCGTACTGTCCCATTTTATGAAAAGATGGTAAAGATCCGGATACCACTTGAACGTGTAATTTTTATTTTGGGAAAATGCCGCCTTGAAAATGTCAAAATCTTTTTCCGTTACCTGATAATCTTTCCCGCCTTGCATTATAAGGGTGGGAATGTCTAAATTTTTTAAAATGTCGACGGGATTATATTTTTCAAGTTCGTAGTAGTAACTTACGGGAGCCCCCATTACGATATCTGAATCTTTGAGTGTATGTTTGTTTATATTCTCAAGTTGGGCTATGATGGATTTCATTGCGGATATTTCAGTTGCGCTGCTGGATAGGGATATAAGGTATTCAAGTTGATCTATCGTGACATCCTGTAAGTTTCTTGCCGGCGCGGCCAACATGATTATTCCCGAAATATCTCCTGACATCTTTGCGATTTTGGGTGCAAGATAACCACCTTCGCTGTGGCCGAGAACGAATATTTTACTAACGTAATTTTGACTCTTTAGAAAATTTATGCCGTCGAGTGCATCTTTGAAGTATTCATTTTCAAGATTAACGGGTATATCACCGTTTTGGAATGCCTTTGGATAAACGTAGGTGCTTTTATCGTATCTTAAAACGACTATGCCATTGGTTGAAAGGCCGTAGGCAATATCTTCAAACGGCCTGTTTGGTCCTATCGATTCATTCATGTTTTCCGGGCCTGAGCCGGGGATTAGAATAACGGCGGGAAAAGGACCTTTACCTTCCGGAATGGTAATTTCGGCCGGAACTTTTAAATCATTTCCGATAGTCGTTTTTTCAACTTTGAATTTTGATTGATTGACATACGACGGAATTGAATAGGTAGGCGTGGGTGGCTTAAAGAAAAGACCTGCAACCTTTGAATTTTGATCGATGGTAACCGTTATATCAAGCAAAGCCTTTGAAAAACTTACCGTGAAGACGAAGACGGTGTAATTTTGAACGTTAGATATGCTGACGCCTTCTATGGATTGAAATTTTCCTGCCTGACTCTCCACTTGATTCCAAATTGCCTCGGTTTTGGCCAAAGGCAGTGCTGCCATCATAGCCTCATCGTACATGGATTCAGCCATTTTGAAATTCCCTACGGATAGGTTCATTATGAATTCCTTCGCGATTTGCAGATTGTCATTTGCTAAAATCATGATGGGCAAAGACAAAAACAAAAAGGTAAAAACAAACTTTTTCATTCAAATCACCTCTTCTGTTATAATATACATGATGATGGCTTTATTTCAAAATGTCGATGAACGATCACTTAAAGAGATAGCAAAAAAATTTGCGAAAATACTTTTTGACGGAAGTGTCGTACTTCTCGAAGGAGATTTGGGAGGGGGAAAGACGACTTTTGTGCGTTATCTTGTTGGGTATCTTGGTGGAAAGGGTCGTGAAGTTACGAGTCCAACTTTTACGATAGTTAATGAATACGAAGTACGTTTTAAAATACATCACATCGATCTGTTTAGGTTGAACGAGATGGAAGTGAACGAACTTCCAATAGAAGACTACCTCGAGTCCAATGGCATTTGTCTTATAGAATGGCCTGATAAACTCGGTGCTCATGTGCCTGCAAATTACTTCAAAATTGAATTCGAGTTTGTTGATGAAAATCATAGAAATGTAAGGCTATCTTCGACTGGTTCACTTTACGATCAAGCATTTTTAAGAGGTGATTTTTCTGTCAAAGCATAAAAAAATGGATGGAACTGCCAAGTACAAAGAAAAGGTGGCAATACCTCCTGAAGAACTTCCATGTGTACCGTTAAAAGGCAACGATGTTGCTTTTCCGACGGCATTGGTACCTTTTCATGTTGAAAGAGAATCTGCGATAAAGGCACTGGATAAGGTTGTGGAAAATGAGGAACGTTATCTTATACTGGTATCGCAAAAAAACCAAAATGTTCAAATTCCAGATGCCGGTGATCTTTACGGAATAGGGACATTTTCGCGCTTGCTCCAACTTGTTAAACTTCCTGACGGCAGCATAAGAGCACTGGCCGAGGGTATAATTCGCGTGAAAATAACGGAATACACTCAAAAGGATCCATTCTTGCTTTGCAAATACGAGGCTCTTGAAAAAAAGGTCAGAAAATCCAAAGATCTTACGGCTGTCATAAGACTTTTGAAAAGCAAAGCGATGAAGTATTTTGATATGACTAAAAGGCTTCCAGAAGATGCCGTTTCGGAATTGGCCCTTATCGATGAACCAGATAAACTCGTGGATACGATAATTTCTTTCACGGAAATGAGCTTGGAAAATAAGCAGAGATTTCTTGAATTGGTGGATCCGAGAGATAGAATGATAGAGTTTCTTAAATACCTCAATTCAGAGATAGCATTTCTAAAGATCGAAGCCGATATCGATGACAAAGTAAAAGAAAAAATAGATAAAGGTCAAAAGGAGTTTTATCTTCGTGAAAAGATGGAAACTATAAAAAACGAACTTGGAGATGACATATCCGAAACGGACGAATTGAGAGAAAAGTTGAAACGCAAGAAATATCCTACTGAAGTGAAAAGAACTATAGAAAAAGAGATAAACAGGTTCGAAAAGATGTATCCCGCTTCACCCGAAGCGACTGTTTCAAGAAATTACATTGATTGGCTTTTCGATATACCATGGTACGAAAAGACAAAAGAAGACGTGAACGTAAAAAGGGCTTCAAAGGTACTTGAAGCGGATCATTACGGCCTTGAAGATGTCAAAGATAGGATTCTTGACTACATAGCGATCAAAAATTTCAGCAGTACGGCCAAATCACCGATACTCTGTCTTGTTGGCCCTCCGGGAGTGGGTAAAACTTCACTTGGCATGTCTTTGGCAAAAGCGCTTAACAGGAAATTTGTCCAAATCTCTCTTGGTGGTATGAGGGATGAAGCCGAGATAAGAGGACATAGGAGAACTTACATCGGAGCACTGCCCGGCCGGTTGATTCAAACGATCGTGAAGGTGGGCGTAAAAAATCCTGTTATTCTGCTTGATGAAATAGATAAAATGGGAATTTCATTTCAAGGCGATCCGGCAGCTGCTTTGCTTGAAGTGCTTGATCCGGAAGAAAATTCTCATTTCATAGACAATTACGTTGAAATTCCGTTTGATCTGTCGGATGTCGTCTTTGTTACAACCGCAAATACGGTAGAGCCAATACCGCCTGCTCTTGCCGATAGAATGGAAATAATCGAGATTCCCGGTTACACATTTCAGGAAAAAATAGAAATATCGAAAAGATTTTTGATTCCCAAACTGAGAAAAGAATATGGTATGGAAGGTATTAACCTCGAAATAAAAGATGAAGCTGTGCAAAAGATGATAGAAGATTACACGCTTGAATCGGGAGTCAGAAGTCTCGAAAGGATAATCTCAAAACTCTTGAGGAAAATCGCAAGAAATGCGATGAACAATGATGATAAAATAACTATCAGATCGAAGGAAATCGAAGAGATGTTGGGCGCTCCGATGCTTGTCAGATCTCAGACGCCGGCAATACCGACCATTGGTGAAACTATCGGTCTCGCATGGACGCCCGCCGGCGGAGAAGTGCTTGTAATCGAAGCGACAGCAGTTCCTGGGACTTCTCAGACTTTGATAACAGGTAATCTTGGAAATGTCATGAAAGAATCTGTGACAATTGCAATGACGCTTTGCAAAGATCTTTGTCAAGAGAAAGCGGAGTTCTTCAAAACCCATGATTTTCATATACATGCCCCTGAAGGTGCGATCCCGAAAGATGGTCCTTCGGCCGGAGTGGCAATTTTGACCTCTTTATGTTCGGTTGTAACTGGAAAACCTGTAAGAAATGATGTTGCGATGACCGGAGAGATAACTCTGAACGGTAAAGTTTTGGCAATCGGGGGTTTAAGAGAAAAGTTGCTCGCTGCAAAAAGGTTTGGCATAAAAGAAGTCATTGTTCCAAAAGCCAATGAACCTATGGTTAAAAAGATGAAAGCGGATGTGATTGCAGATATCAAGATAAATTACGTTGAAGATGTCAGTGAGGCCTTGAAAATAGATCTGGGAATAGATCATGTTCGTTGAGAACGTCGAATTAATCGCGGATGCGCATGATCACGATGGCTTTCCTGAACCTCTGAAAGGAGAGATCGCATTTGTAGGCAGATCCAACGTTGGGAAGTCTTCTCTTTTGAACGTGATCTTCGGCAGGCAAATAGCAAGAACTAGTTCAACACCGGGCAAAACAAGGTCGTTGCTCTTTTTCAAAGTGAATGATTTTTATCATTTTATAGACTTCCCGGGTTATGGGTATGCGAAGGTGTCGAAGATCGAAAGGCAAAAATGGCAGTCACTTGTAGACGATTATTTCAAAAGCGAAAGACCGTTGAAGGGAATTTTTTTGCTTGTTGATTCGATGATACCGAATCAAAGGTCTGACTTAGAGGCTTTTGATTTTTTCAAGAGTTTCGTGGATGTTTTCATCGTGCTGACAAAAGTTGATAGAATTAAAAAAAATCAAATTTCTAAGAAGGTAAAAGCAGTCGAAGAGGATTTTATGGGAGTGAAAGGCGTCATACCTTTTTCTTCCATCACAAAAGACGGATTAAAGAAAATAGAGGGGATTTTAAGAGAGATTTTTGAGAACGAGAGGTGACGTTTTTGAACAAGGATGAAGCACTTGAGTATTTAAGAGGAAATCATTTGCCAACGGTATGGTGTCCCGGATGCGGAAATGGAATAGTCCTCAAAGCGATGTTGGAGGCCATAAAAAATCTCGGCCTTCAAAAAGATAACATAGCCGTTGTGTCAGGCATAGGATGTTCTTCAAGGGCAACGGGGTACATAGATTTCAACACGATGCACACGCTTCACGGCAGGGCCATCGCTTTTGCCACTGGCGTAAAACTTGCAAGGCCGGATCTTAAAGTCATAGTCATAACCGGTGACGGAGATGCCATGGCAATAGGAGGAAACCATTTCATACATGCCTGCAGGAGAAACATGGATCTTACCGTTGTGATTTACAACAACAACATATACGGTATGACAGGCGGACAATATTCACCAACAACTCCGTTTGGAGACAAAGCGACGACCGCTCCTTACGGAAATCTTGAGGCGACGTTTGACATAGTTGAAATGGCAAAGACTGCCGGCGCCACTTATATTGCACGTGCCACGACTTATCATTACATGTTGATGGTCAAATACATTCAAAAAGCAATAGCCCATGAAGGTATGTCCGTTGTCGACGCCGTTACTCAATGTCCGACATATTACGGAAGATACAACAAGTCCGGTGATGCCCCGGGCATGATGCAATATTTCAAAGAGAGTGGTATTTCAGTTGAAAAGGCAAAGAGTCTGGATCAGAAAGCGCTTGAAGAGAAGATAATCATAGGAGAATTCGTTGATATCCAAAAACCCGGTTATGTTTCAGAATATAACAAACTGAGAGAAAATTTGAAGGTGAAATCATGAGTGTTAACCTTTACACCTCAAAATCCATAGAAGTACCTTTTAGCATAAGAATATCAGGTATAGGAGGACAAGGCAACGTGTTGCTTGGCACCATCCTTTCAAATGCCCTTTCCAACGAAGGCAAGTGGGTCATCCAAACTCAATCGTACGGCGCCCAGGTCAGAGGTGGTCTGACGAATTGTGATGTGCTTTTCTTCAATGAACCAATAGACTTCCCGCAGGCAAGAACATTCGACATATTTTTTGCGATGCACGATATAGGACTTAAAGCGCATTTCAAATATCTCAAAAATAATGGGATACTTTTCATCGATTCTTCAACATGTTCTGAAATACCTCCAACAGTAAAGGTTATAACGAAGAAGATCGTCTCTGTCCCTCTGACTCAAAAATCCGAAGAACTTTTTGGAAGACAGGTTTTTTCAAACACGATGAGTCTTGGCCTTATAGCCGCTACTACGAGAATAGTGGATCACGAATCTTTAAAGAAGTCCGTAATCGAACATGTTCCGGGCAAGTACCTCGATCAAAATTTAAAAGCGCTTGATGAAGGATATAAACTGTCTGACAAAATCTTTGAATTGAGAGAAGATCTTAAAATTCCATATTCAAAAGGTACAAACATAAACTTTGAATGAAAAGAAGAAGTTTACTCAGCAGTTTTAAATATGCCTTCAATGGCATGAGTCATGCGTTGAAAACTCAGCGCAACATGAAGATACATTTTGTAACGGCCGCGGCAGTGGTAGTTGTTTCTTTGCTGTTAAAACTCGAAGTAGATGAATTTTTGTGGATTTTTCTTGCGATAACGCTTGTCATTGTCTCGGAGACTTTTAACTCTTTCTTTGAAGAGTTCCTTGATTTCGTGAATCCACAGTATCATGAAACGGTTAAGCACATGAAAGACATGGCTGCCGGAAGTGTCCTGACGGCGTCTATATTTGCGATGACCGTCGCCATTATAATATTTGGGAAGAGATTTGGATTTGACCTTTCCGTTTACGCAAGTTTAGTGTTATTCGCTTACCTGTTTTTTGTTTTTATAATATCCATTTTCATCAAAGATGGGAAAAATAAAGATAAAAATGACAGACCTAAAAAATTTTGATTCAATTCGACTTGTCGGAGAGGAGCCAGATGTACTCATAGGTTGTTTTGGAGGAGGATCAAACTTTGGAGGTTTTACGTTGCCATTTATACCTTAAGGCCCTTGCCATTCCTCAAGAAGAGGCATTTGACTCGGCAAGGCTCTTTTCCGTAAGCGAGGGCATACCGCTCCCGAAACAAGCCCTGCCATCTGCTAAATAGACGTTCGATTTTCAAACTGTGAATTGAGAAAGATGCCTGTAACCAAGGGTGAGTCCTTTTTTTACTTTCTCAACGCTTCCTTCCCAAACTGGATCTTCGTGTTCAATACTGACAACGCCGTTGTATCCGTTTTCCTGAAGTGCCGAGATGAAAGATTTCCAATCTATTTCACCGAGACCTGGAATTCTATATCTCCACCAATTTTTACCATTTTTGAAAAGCGGTCCAAAAATTCCATGCTCGTAAAGTCCGTCCTGAAGAATCTGCGCGTCTTTTGCGTGAGTGTGAACTATTTTATCCGCAAATTCGTTCACAACATCGACATAATCTATGTCAAGCCAGTACAGATGAGAAGGATCAAGGTTGATTTTTAAATCTGGCAAAATTTCGAATATTGCCCTCCACAGTTCGGGAGAATAAAAAAGTTCCCCGGGTATTCCAGATTTTTGCCATCCTACCATCGGACAATTTTCTATCATTATTTCAACGTTTCTACGTTTTGCGTACTCTAAAACGGGCGGAAAAACTTTTTCTATTTCTTTCATGTTGCCGATGATATCTTTTTCAATATCCCTGCCTATGAAAGTGCCGACGTATTTCACATCCAGTAAATTTGCCGCATCAATAACCTTTTTCAGATGATCTATGTGGGCAGATCTGATATTTTGATCGGTATCAAGGTTGTTATCATAGTAAGCAAGGGATGAAATTTCAAGTCCATATTTTTTGAAAAGCGCTTTAAACTCATTTGCTCGTTTTTCATCCAATGTTTTGACATCAAGATTTGAAGACGAGTAATCTCTCCTGTTATCAACTGGCCACGCACCGATTTCAAGCGTTTGAAAACCGATTTCGGAAGCCCACTTTGCAATTTCATCAAGGCCAAGATTCCCAAGTGGTACGGTTAAAAATCCAAGTTTCATCCATTCTCACTCCTATTCATATGTTGATTTTTTTCAGATTGTCAAGACTTATCTTTATACTTTCAAAGGGATCTTTCTTACATTTATCCTGTTCGACTATGAGCCATTTAGTTCCAACGAATTTTGCCGTTGAAACGATCCCTCTTATGTCCATTATCCCCGTTCCGACTTCCGCAAAATCCTTTCCAACCCTTTCCATGTCTTTCAAGTGAAGTAAAGATGCTCTTTTGCCAAATTTTCTTATGTACGAAATCGGATCCGCTCCAGCATACTCAACCCAGTAGGTGTCTATTTCAAAATCCACAAGATCGGGATCCGTGTTTTCAAAAAGTAAATCAAGGCCATAATTACCTTGAAATCTTTCAAATTCATGGGCATGGTTGTGATAACAAAGTTTCAGTCCGTTGTCATGGCACTTTTGACCTATCTCGTTGAGCACTTTCGCAAATGATAAAAAATCGTCCTTTGCAGCGTATTTTTGCCATGGGCAAACTATGAAATGATTCTCTATCTCGGAATTGTAATCCATGACTTTTTTTAAATCCGTTGTCAGCATGTCTACACCAACATGGCTTCCGGCCGGTTTAAGGTTCAATTCATCGAGTAAATTTTTGAGATCTTTTGCTTTCATCCCACCATATCCGGCAAATTCTACACCGGCATAGCCTATCTGAGAAACTTTTTTCAAAGTTCCGCTGAAATCCTTCTCCGCGACATCTCTCAAAGTGTAAAGTTGAAGCGCCGTTGGAATCATCAAAACACCTCCTCGTATAATGTATTCGAAGATATAAGAAACATATTTCATTAACATGTAACCTGTGGTCATTGAAAATTTAATACTTACACATACACATTGAATGGAATATTGCGTTTTATCCCGGCATCCTGTAA
>JAJYYZ010000013.1 GCA_021800445.1 bacterium
AAATATTCTAAGCCGAATGTGGCTGGCTTTTCAATAAAAACTCGCTTGTCAAAGAACTTTAAATCTGTTCTTAACATTCGTCGTTACATTCACGCACATCATGAGTACTTAATTTTTTAATTTAAATGCGCAGAAAAACTTCTCACTTTGTCGTTTAAAAAATCTTCGATCTTCTTCAATTATCCTGTTTTTACTTGAAAATTCATTATTTTAAAAATTTGGCACGATGATTGCTAAGTATAAAATGGAAAGAAAAATTCATGGAGGTGAGTCTTATGACTTGGAGAGGTTGGGTAAGTTTAATAGCAGGTATATGGTTTATAATCGCATCCTTCATTCCTATGGGAGGAACCGGAAATCTTGTCAACGATCTTGTTGTTGGAATCATAGTTGCGATAGTTGGATTTTTAATGATTTCAGAACATGCGGCATGGCAAGGATGGATAATAGGTCTAATTGGTGGAATATGGATGATAATAGCGGCATTTATTCCGACAATTACCACCGGTTATACGGCTAATATGATTAACGATTTGATCGTTGGTATTATAATTCTTGTGATAGCCTTGTTTGAAAGGCCAAAAAGAAGAACTGCTTGATTTGGATGATACGATCTAAGGGCTGGCGTGACCAGCCCTGTTTTCATGTTAATATAATTGTTGAGAAGGTGAGAGAGTGCCGATCTTGTTTTACACGAATTTGTTAAGCCTAATCGCAAATGTTGCCTTGATGCTTGTGCCAATAAAACGTTATTTTTCAAAGGAAAGTGTTAGAAATCCTTACCTTGTATTTATGATAGGTACTTCTTTCTTCTGGAATTTTGATATCTTTTTTGAAATCTTTAATCTACCTTCAGATCGATATTTTCTTCCCATATTTTTCATTTTATTTCAAACAATTCCTGCCTTGATGATCTCATATGGGTTGAAGCTTAGATATCTTTATATAGCAGAATCGGTACTCTTCGCGATTGGAATGATGATTTCTGCGCTCTTGATTTTTTCTCCGGATTTGTCTTTTGCAATTGGCATTCTTTTGACATTCAACGTCATTTTTTCCATAACATTTATGAGAAAAAAATATTCAACTTTGATTTCTTTTACAAAAAGATCGAGAATTTTAAGTTATATGGTTTTTTACGGACTTTTCTCTGTACTTGAAGCCATAATAGCATGGCTTTGGATTTACAAAAATTCCATGTGGCCATACATTACGATTATGAATTCTATATTGATTCCTGTTTATCTCTACACCGTGATCAATCTCGTTTATGAAAAGCAATTGATGAAAATTTCAACAATTTTTCTTAAAAATGTGCTTTACGGTGCCATGATTTCTATTTTGATATCTTCAGTTCTCATAATAAGTTACTATACCAACTTTTACATTTCAAAGACTTCTGGGGTAATCCAGTTTTTTTCAATGACTTTCGTGGTCATATTCATTTCATTTCTTGTCTTTGGTGACTATCTTCAGAAAATAGACACTTTTTTTGAACATCTTTTGAGAACAGGGCGGGGTTATAAAAGGGAAAAAACAATAGATTTTGTAAAGAAAAGCCTTGAGATAGACTCTCTTGAAGAATTGAACTCTTTGGTGCTTGGTTATTGCAAGAGCGTTTTGAATGTTGAAGATGTAGAGTTATTTTTCAAAGAAGATGACGGTAATTACACATCGATCAAAAGGCATCTAAACAAAGATGATGTGTCTTTTAACGATGCTGAAAAAATAGTCGACCTTTACAACATAGCATTTTCTGGCATTTTTTTTGAAAAAGAATTGTTTGTCTGGATGAAAAACGCCGGAAAAGTAGAGGGCTTTATGATTTTAGGTCATAAAAAGAGTGGAAGGTATTCTCCAGAAGATCTTGAATGGATTGAAACACTTTCAAATCATCTTACGTTTTTTTTATCGAGATACAGAAGCGTTCAAAGAGTTTTAAAAGTCGAAAAAACGATGATTTTTCAAGAAAGAATGGCTGCCATCGGAAAACTTTCTTCCGGAGTTACCCATGAGATAAGGAACCCATTGAACATAATATCGACATCTCTTCAAATGCTTAAAAACAGTTCGGATCCAAAAGAAAATGAAAAATTGTGGAAATACATAGAAGAAGAACTTTCCAGGATTAACTCCATCCTTGAGAATTTTTTGTATTTTGCGCGTCAGAAACCTCCTGTTATCGAAGACGGAGATCCATCTGAGATCGTCAAAAAAATTTCTTTACTTTTGAGCGAAAACGCTTCTAAAAAAAATATCGAGATAAAGACTTATTTGCCTGATGTACCTTTCACCTCCAAATTCGATAAGACGATGTTGATGGAAATCCTTTTGAATATAGGTACAAATGCACTTGATGCTGTTGAATTTGGGGGATGGATAAATTTTAAACTTGAAAATCTTGGAAACTTTTTCAGAGTATCTGTTTCTAACAACGGTAAACCTATCCCCCCATCAGAGATGCAACACATTTTTGAGCCTTTTTATACCACAAAAGAGGCAGGCACCAGTCTTGGACTTTCGATCGTTTACAATTATATAAATGCCATGAAGGGACATGTTGATGTTAAAAGTGATGAAAAAGAAACCACTTTTTCCGTCACGATTCCAACGGAGGTAAAGATATGAATACTGTACTTTTTGCGGACGATGAAATATACATGCTCGACCTTATGAAAATGAATTTCTCTAAAAAATATCATGTTTTAACTGCCCAAAACGGATTAGAAGCGCTCGATTTGATTCGAAAAAATGAAGTCGATCTCGTTGTGACGGATGTGAAAATGCCGAAAATGGATGGAATGCAATTACTGAAAGAGGTAGTACCTGCTTTTGATATCCCCGTCATAATAGTAACGGCTTTCGGAACAATAGAAAATGCCGTTGAAGCCATAAAATTAGGGGCTTACGACTATGTGACAAAGCCCATAAATTTGCAGGATCTTGAAGCAAAGATAGAAAGATCTCTTAAATACATGAATATAAAGAAAGAAAACGCACTTCTCAAAAAAAGGATCAGAGGCAGTTCAAACATACTTACAAAAAATGATAAAATGCAAAAAATACTTGATAAAATTCCAGAATATGCAAATCTTGATCTGCCAATCGTAATTCTTGGAGAAAGCGGAACGGGAAAAGAACTTATAGCCCATGCCATTCACGATCAAAGCAACAGATATCTTGGGCCGTTCGTTGCGGTTAACGTATCGGCAATTCCGGCAGATCTTTTTGAAAGCGAATTTTTTGGATACGATCAGGGGGCTTTTACAGGTGCAAATTCCAAAAAAATAGGAAAGTTCGAAGTTGCAAACAATGGAACCCTTTTCTTAGATGAGATTGGTGACATGCCCATCGATCATCAGGCTAAATTGCTTAGAGTACTTCAAGATTCTAAAATAACAAAACTTGGAAGCGTTGAAGAAAAAAATGTCAATTTCAGGCTTATAAGTGCAACGAACAAGCCTTTAGACAAAATGGTTGAAGATAAAAAATTCAGAGAAGATTTATATTACAGGATAAACGTCATAAGGATAGAAATACCACCTTTGAGGGAAAGACCAGAAGATGTAGAGTTGCTTTCAAATTATTATGTGGGAAAATACTCAGAGCAAATGAAAAAAGAGATAAAGTTCATTTCACCAAAAGTCATCGAATTTTTGAAAAATTACAAATGGCCTGGCAACGTCCGCGAATTGCAGAACGTACTTCTCAGAACTGTCATCAATGCTTTCGGAGAAGAAATAAAAATTCGCGATTTACCACATGAAATATCCGGAAACCAAACGATCATAGATTATCAAGAGTTTCTTGAAAAGAAACACGTCGAAAGGAATAAACTGTATAAAGCACTCGAACGTCAATTCGTAAATTCGCTCCTTTCCAAATCCCAAGGCAATATAACCAAAGCAGCCGAGATCGCCAAAATGGATAGGCGTTTACTTCAAAATATGATAAAGCATATCGGAAATAAGAATGATAGCGAATGAGGGATGATCAAAAAAGAAAACGGCAGAGATCAGAGATTTAGTACAATATATTACGAGCATATGCTATAATATTTTAAAAAAACGATATTATGGAGGTGGGTTTTATGAAGATTTTGCTTGTAAATCCAATAAATCCAAGTTACTATTACAGATTTGGCCTTATTTTTCCTCCGCTTGGTCTTGGATATTTAAGTGCCGCTTTAAAGCAACACGGACATGAAGTCAAAATCATCGATATGAATATCGAAAAATTCGATTTTCAAAATTATCACTACGCAGATTACGATCTTGTCGGTATCTCTTCGGACACCGTTCGCTTCCCCTGGGCTGAATACATAGCAAAATGTGCCAAAGCCCAAGGAGTAAAAGTGGTAATGGGTGGACCGCATCCAAGCGTTGACGCTTACAATATCCTAAAAAGCAAAACTGCCGATTACGTTGTGCTCGGAGAAGGAGAAGAAAGTTTTGTCAATCTTGTAAATGCCGTTGAAAAGGGAGAAAGGTATTCTAACATTGGAGGCGTGGGATATGTTAATGAAAAAGGGGAAGTTCACCTTTCGGCGATGAAATTTATATCCAATCTCGATTCAATTCCTTTTCCCGACTGAGATGGTCTCTCTCTTAAAAGGTACAACTGGAAATCTTATGGAAAGCGTTCCATGAGCATAATTTCTTCAAGAGGGTGCCCTTTTGACTGTGAGTTTTGCTCTGTCTCTCAACTCATGGGAAGACTTTGGAGAAAGAGAAGCGTCGACAACGTCTTTGAAGAAATGAGGATGCTTGTTAAAAAATACGGTTATGAATTTCTCGTCTTCTTCGACGATAACTTCACCGTGGATCCGAAAAGGGTTATAAGCCTTTCAGAAAAGGTTCTCAAAAATGACCTGCACGTTAATTGCTTTGCATTCTCGAGAACAGATGAAATAGTAGGTCACGAAGATATGGTCGAGGCCATATCAAAAGCGGGCTGTAAAATGCTTTTTATAGGGTTTGAAACCGCAAATGAGGAAGCAATGGAAGAATTCAACAAAAAGGAAAGCGTCTCGATTGCCTACGATGCGGTAAATATTTTAAAGAAATACCACATAGACGTCTTTGCGAGTTTTATACTTGGAGCGTTAAGCGATACAAAAGAAAGTGTAAAAAAGACGGTCAAATTTACCAAATCTTTGAATTCTGTGGTGACAGAATTTTCAATTTTAACGCCTATCCCGGGAACAAGGCTTTACAAAAAATTGGAACCGGATCTTATCACAAAAGATTATTCCCTCTACGATATGACGCATCTCGTCTTTAAACATCCCAATTTCACACCAGAAGAGTTAAGAAAGATATTCATAAATGCTTACATATCGATATACAGCACGCCGGGGAAAATTTTCACCATAGGATTGCCCTATCTCAAAAAGATAATCACGACAAGAAAAAAATACAACGAGTTGCAAAAGCAAATTGAATTACTCAAGGGATGATTCCATTGGCGGATAGCACGATGAAAAAAGAACTTTTGGCGCGTTTCTTAGCGTTATGGTTTCTTATAAGGTTTTTGTTGTCAATTACATGCATGCCATCCTTTTACTTATTTTCTAATTTTTTAAAAGAAACAAATCTTACCATCGCGAGAGTAACAAAAACAATTAACCCTATTACCACCGATATTACACTTCCATAGTAGAGATCATTAGGAATCAAATGTCCTTGAGAAAATATCTTGATGAAAATCTCTACAAATGCAAGTGTAAGAATTCCTATCATGGTGTAACGAATGTAAATCTGTTTAATTTTATGCATTAAGAGCACTCCAGTGATACTACCAAGAAGACCCGCAGTTGTTACTGCCAGGAGAGTCCACATATTTATCAACATAGTTGGCAACATCAAACGATAGGTTATCAACGTTGTGGCCGATACTCCCAGGGCAACAGTTGCCGTATTAGCCGATATCTTTTTGGGGTTATCAAAGATGTACGAGAAGGCTATAATTGCTATTGGTGCCGCATCCATTCCTATCAAGCCACCTATGAAGCCTTCCAATGCTCCAAAAAGCATGGTAAGAGAGGTACTGCGTATCCCTCCTTTATTTTTGGACGGCAACAAAATCTTGTAAAGTGCAAACAGTAAAAAGAGTGCAAAAACTACAAGTACAAGAATTTTTGGTATATGAATGTTGATGTAAGCGCCTATCGGTACCAGTATCACGGCAGGTATCAATACCATCACTGCCTTTTTCCAATCGATAAGTTGCTTTCTGGCATTCATAATAGTTGTCACGGTAAGTTCTGCCGTATTTTGACTCAATCCAAGTATCATGGCAATGTTTACACCCAGACCAAAAGCAATGTAATTTGGAATCAGAACACCGGCAGCCCCCATGCCTGCTATTGCAAATATCGATGACAAAATGTAGGTTAATATCGTTATAAACACAGAAATCATCTCCCTATCTTTTTAGAATTCATCGCTTTTCCAATAATTCAACATGTTGTGTCAGTTCAGATTCATTGAATTTTACATACGATAATAACCAGATCAAGAAAGCAACGGTAATTGCTCCAAAGACCAGGAAAGAAAATTCATAGCCTATCGTTGAGATTATCCAGCCCAGTATCGGCATCAATGCAGCCATAATCATCATGCCAGAACTGAAAAAGGCCGTTGACGATCCTATTTCATGAGATTTAAATGTTGTATTCGCAAGTTGAAGCCCTATAGGCCACAATATACCTTCAGGAATGCCGGCCAAAGGAAACACAAGGTAGAATAAAGGATGCCAAATTACACTTAGCGGTAAAATTATTGCCGCACTGGCAGCAAAGATCATGGCTACTTCCATGTATCTTAACTTATTGCTTATCGGTGACTTTAACATCACAAATAGGCGCGCACCAATGTTGAACGCAAACATCACGGCAATGAGATAGAAGATCTGCTGAGGTGTGAATCCGAGCAATTTACCGTAAAGGACACCAAACGAAAGCACTATGAAGTAAGGAATTTTGTTTCCGAGGGAGGCTATCAAAGAAGCATTGAAGGATTTGTTTTTATTGTGAAAAAGAAAATTCAACGCGGTCGGATGTGTGCGTTCTTCTGCGTCGGAACGGTGTTCAACGTATTGAAGGCTGTGTTTGCCATGAAGTAAGAGCAAAACAGGAATTGCAACAAATGCCATTATCGCAAAGATGGCGAACATGTATTTGATGTTCAACACAGATAAAAGTATACCCGTTGTGAATGGCGCTATGATAAGGGCTGTGGAAACCCAAAAAGAAAAAGCAGATTGATCGATTTGTCTTTGTTTTTGATCTTTTGACGCCATACCGCCCATTGTCATAAGAGCATCCATGTATATACCGGTTATGAGGCCGTCCAGTGTCATCAAGGCATAAATTTCAATTGCACCGTGAATTACAAGATATAAAGGCATCGTTAATCCAAGTATCAACAAAGAAATTGCAACGAGGATTCGAAACTTAGAAGGTGAAATTTTATGCACGATGAAAGCGGCAAGACCAAAGGCCACTCCGAATAGTGCAAACGCAATACCCACTTGAGTTGTGTTCAGACCGAAAAAGCCTGCTGTATAACCTATTGCCGTTTGATAAAATTGAAGCATGTACCTCCCAAGAAACGCAACTACGATGATAAGCCATTCCGTAACACTTATGAGATTTATGGATAAGCCCAATTTACGCAAATCTTTTGAATTTCCTTTTTCCATAAGCGATCACACTCCTTTTTATTATATTTATGTATAGATAAAATTTTATATAAATGATTTATTCACTTATTACAGTAAAAAAATAAATCTTAAAAAGCCCCTATCCTTTTATAAGGTATGAACTTATTCTTCAGAGTTTTCTTTTCCTCCGAAATTCTTCATGTGCCTTTTTTTCATCATTTCCGATCTGCCCATCATGCCTTTCATGTTTGCATTTCCCATGTGTTCTTTGTCTTTTTTCTTTTCATCGTTTTCGTGAAGTGCTAACACTATTTTCTTAGCGTTTTCCCAGTTTTCAAGATCTTTATCGGGAACTTTTCCGCTTATTTCCCACAAATGATAGGCTACTTTTGCTATTTCATCGTGAAATTTCTCTTCAGGATTTTCATCCATTTTCCTCGCATTCCTTTCTTGATTTTTATTTTCTTCACAATTTTTCATTTTACATCTCCTCCTTTTTCATTTTTCTCATAAATACTTATTAATTTTTGATACATTTCCACGCTACTTTTCAATTCTTGTATGAGGTTCTTCAAATTCTTTTTACCATCTTCCGTGATGCTGTAAACGTGTTTTGCAGGGCCGGGATCAGATGTGTCCCATTTTGATTCAACAAGGCCGTTCATTTCAAGCATTCTAAGAATTCTGTAAATAAAAGTTTGATCTTTTACCGAAATCCCAAACTCTTCCATTCTGTCGACAAGTTCATATCCATGAGATGGTTTTTGATCGATCAAAAGCAAAGCAATGGTAAAGACCGGATTCATCTTCATGCCAATATTTTCAAACTTACTTGACTTGATCATGTTTTTAACCTCCTTTTCTGATCAATAATATCACTATATAGTCAAAATGTCAATATCATAATTTAGACTATATGAATTTAAAAATGTTCAAAGTGTATTCAGTGACTTTTAATGAAAATTTAAAGTTTGTATTATATAATTATATATGTAAATATAAGAATATAAGGTGAGAAATGATCACAAAGAATATCGGTATCGCTGATATTTTAAAGGTTCTGGCAGATGACACAAACCTAAAAATGCTTTCATTTTTAAAATTAAAGGGAGAACTTTGCGTTTGCGATCTTCAAAATTTGCTTTCCACAAATCAGCCGAATGTTTCAAGGCATCTGAAAGAATTGATGAATGTAAACCTTATAACCGTAAGGCAGGATGGAAAATGGCATTACTACGCTATCAAAGAAATTCCTTCTTTTGCAGAAGAAATTCTGAAAATTGCAATGGAAGAATACGATCTTTACAACGTAAAATTCAACACTCAAAAATGCGATTAAGGAGGAAATCATGAAAAAAAGTGTTCTTTTCATATGTACCCATAACTCTGCAAGATCACAAATGGCAGAAGGATTTTTAAGGTCTATGTATGGAGACAGATATGAAGTTGCAAGTGCCGGAACGATAGCCTCTCATGTTAATCCGTACGCCATAGAGGTTATGAAAGAGATCGGAATTGACATATCAAATCACAGATCCAAAAGCATAGAAGAGTTTAGGGGAAGATCTTTCGATTACGTTATCACCGTCTGCGATAGGGCAAATGAGACATGTCCGTTTTTCCCGGGTAAGGTTCACATTCACAGGAATTTTGAAGACCCAGCCCTCGCCATAGGATCTGATGAAGAAAAATTTAAAGTATTTAGAAGAGTGCGCGATGAGATAAGAGCATGGATAAAGGAAAATTTCGGTACGGGCAAGATCGATTCTAAAGATGTGTCATCTTTTAAAATAGAAGGGTAAAATGGATAAAGCGAATAACAAAAACCTTATAAGACAACTTGGATTGAAAAACATCCTTTTTCCCGTTTTTGTCGTAGTTGCCATAATCATTGGCCTTTTGCTTGGAAAATACACGAAAGGCAACGATGAAATATCGACATACGGCATACCTGTCGGATTATTTTTCATGATATATCCGGCAATGGTGAAAGTTAAGATCGTTGAACTCGGAAGAAGTTTTAAAAATATAAAGAGCGTTGGTTTGATGGTTGTTTTGAATTATCTTGTTGCACCATTTCTTGTTGCAGGTCTTGCTTATGCGTTCTTTTATATTTTTTACGCTTTAGGGTTAATCTCTTCAAATATGTCACAGCAGGCAATAGTTGGAATAATACTGCTTGGAGTGGCTCCGTGTATAGCGATGGTCATGGTCTGGACGGACATGTCAAAAGGAAATATGTCAATGGCTGTGTCTTTTGTGGCATGGAATTCTATAATCCAAATAATAATGACGCCGTTTCTCATATATCTTCTTGCAAGAACGAAGGTATCAATAGATCCGTCTTTGATACTTCAAAGCATTCTTTTGTATTTAGCCCTGCCTTTTTTAGGCGGAGTACTGACAAGATATCTTTTGCAAAAAAAATCCTATTTCACAAAAATCACGAATTTGCTCGGAAACGTGCAAACAATAGCCTTGCTTTTCACAATTCTTGTGATGTTTTGGAGCGAAGGATATGGAATAATCCAATACCCTTCTTTGATATGGATGGTCGCAATTGTGATGCTTTCATTTTATTTTGTGCTTTTTAACGTTGGATATCTCACGGCAAGAAGATTCAAGTTTAATTATGAAGATTCAACGTCGATAGGATACACAGTTGCGGCAAGAGATTTCGAAGTTTCAATTGCAATAGCCATAACGGCTTTTTCAGCATACCCATTTGTCCCAATAGTGACAGCAATAGGGCCTTTACTCGAAATTCCTCTCATGCTTTTGCTCGTTATGATTCAATTGAGAAGAAAAAGGAAGATAGAGAGTACTTTAAATTGATATTTTACAATCATAAAAATTAGCCCCCTTGTGGGGCTTTTTTGTTGTAAAAGTGGTAGAATAGTTGTGGTCATAAGTTCATTATTATTCTAAAGAAGGTGAAGTTAGTGAAAGAAATGGAATTTGATGTTGTAGTCATCGGTGGTGGTTCTGGAGGAACACCTGGCGCGAATTTACTTGCGAAGAACGGTCTTAAAGTGGCTCTTGTGGAAAAAGGAAAAGGCCTTGGTGGTACATGCCTTTTTGAAGGATGCATCCCTTCGAAGATCTACATCGAAAGTGCCTCAAGGTATAATATGCTGCGTGAGATGAAAGACTTTGGAATCGATGGCACTTTTGATTTTAAAGTTGATTTTCGCAAGATAAAAAGCAGAAAAGAAGAGATTTTAAAAGTAAGAACGGAAAGAGCAAGTAAAGGAGCCTCCAAAAATCATTTAAATGTTTTTTACGGTCTGGCCAAGATATCGGGCTCAAATACGGTTGACGTTGAAGGAAAGGACGGAGATATAAGGTTTAAGTTTAAAAAACTCATCATAGCAACCGGATCTGAAGGAGTAAAAATACCCATTCCGGGAAATGAATTGTGTTTGTCTGTTGAAGATATCTTTGAACTTGAAGAAAAGCCTGAATCAATCGTGGTAATTGGCGGTGGATACATAGGTGTGGAAATGGCCTCCATGTTTAGAAGGTTGGATACAAAGGTTACCATAATAGAACTTTTGCCAAGACTTTTGTCAACTGAAGATGTAAACGTGAGTATGGCTGTGGCAGAAGGACTTCAAAATTCAGGAATCGATATTCACATCAACTCAAAAGTGATCTCGGTAGAAAAATCATCATCTGGATTTGCGGTAAAATATTCTGAAAATGGAGAAGAAAAAGTTGCCTATGGTCAAAAGGTCTTGATGGCAGCAGGCAGAAAGCCAAGAACAAACGGTATAGATCTTGGAATACTTGGAATAGAAAAAGGCAAACGTGGTGAGATCCCCGTCAATGATTACATGCAAACCGTGAATGAGAATGTTTATGCCCCAGGTGATGTAAATGGAAAACTTATGCTTGCCCACGCTGCAACAGTCGAATCTTTAACGGCAGCGTACAAGATCCTCGGGAAGGATATGGAGATCAATTATACCGCTATACCGCACGCGATTTTTAGCGATCCGGAAAGTGCAAGTGTCGGGATGGATTCGACGAAGGGAAAAGAACTTGGATACGAAGTTTTTAGATTTCCCTATTCAGAGGATGCTAAAGCACTTATAATGGGAGACAAAAAAGGATTTGTTCAATTTGTTGTAGATTTTCAAAATCACAAACTCATGGGCACCCAAATAGTCGGAAAGGAAGCCTCTGAATTGATAGCAGGACCTACACAGGTGATAAAGATGAACGGTACACTTGAAGACATAACATCTTGTGTCTACACCCATCCGACTTTGAGCGAGGTTATCTTTGAAGCGGCAGAAAGTGCTTTAAGTTTGCTTGGGAAAAAAGTATCAAAGACAGAAAAAGTATAATCATCGATATGAAAAAGCCCCCTATTGGGGGCTTTTTATCAATTGAATTGATCACACGCGTCTATTACCCATTTTATATGTGCTACCGCCGGACCACCGCCCATTACACCTGCAACCATGGCAGATTCTATTATTTCTTGCTTTGTCGCTCCTTCTTTTATTGCGTTTTTAACATGATAAGCAACGCAATAAGGACATTGAGTAACAACATTTAAATTTGACATAACAAAGATGCACAAAAGTTCAATTTTTTATAAAATGCGTTATAATTTTCAGAAGTGATCGAAGAATGATGGAGGGATTTTTATGGCAAAAAATGTAAGGGTTGGTGTTATAGGAGTAGGACTCATAGGTCAACTGGCGCATATTCCGGCTTACATCGAAGTTGGAGCGGAGATCGTAGGTATAGCAGATGTCGTCGAAAGCAGGCTGAAGAAAGTTGCAAAACAATTTTCTATACCCAAAATCTACACGAACTACAAAGATTTATTGGCGAATCCCGATATCGATGCTGTGAGCATATGCACGCCGAATTATCTACACGCCCAAATGACAATCGACGCTTTGAACGCCGGAAAGGCTGTACTTTGTGAAAAGCCGATGGCCATGAACGCAAAAGAAGCCAAAAGTATGTTTGAAACATCTCAAAAAACGGGAAAGTTACTCATGATGGGATTTAACAACAGATTCAGAGGAGACGCGCAAAAGTTGAAGCAATTCATAGATGAGGGAAAACTTGGAAAGATATATTACGCCAAGATAGGATATATGAGAAGGCGTGGAACTCCAAAAGGATGGTTTACAGTCAAAAAGGAATCCGGCGGAGGACCTGTCATAGACATAGGGGTGCATGTGATAGATCTGACGAGATATCTGATGGGAAATCCTAAACCTGTCTCAGTTTCGGCTTCAACTTACAAATACTTTCCAGAATATCATATAGATGGAAAATACCCATGGGAATCTTCTGATGTCAAAGATGGTCTGAGAGATGGTAAAGAAAATGATGTTGAAGATCTTGCGATCGTCTTCATAAGGTTTGAAGATGGATCGAGTGTTTTTGTTGAAACTTCGTGGGCATCCAACATAGCGGAAGACAGATTTTATATAGACATGCTGGGAACGAAAATGGGAGCCGAGATAGATTCTTACAACCCAATCCATAAAGGTTCCAAAAATAACGAGGGATCTATATCGCTTTATGGAGAAGAATTGCATTCTCTTGTTGATTACGATGTGAAGACGCCGGAGGTAAGAAGCCATTTTGAAGAGATAAAATATTTCGTTGGACTTTTGAGAGATAAGAAACCTGATTTGCTCGACACGGCGAAAAACGGTGTTGAAATTCAAAAGATAATTGACGCAATATATAAGAGTGCCCAGATCGGAAAAGAAGTCATCGTTGAATAGAAGTGAGACAGATAACGCGTGATTGGTAGCGGGTAAGCAGTTAAAGGCAAAAGGCGATCCTGAATCAATTTCAGGATGAAATTATAGTAAGTACAAAAACAGCGCGTGAATGTGATCTGAAAATTGGTGGTGAATTATGATAATAGGTGTTTGTGGAAACATAGGGGCAGGAAAATCGACGATAATAGAGATAATGGAAAAGCATCTTAATTATGTGCCTGTCTACGAAACGGTAGAAGAAAATCCATATCTTGAAGATTTTTACAAGAATATGAGAAAATGGGCTTTTCATTCTCAACTTTTCTTTCTTATAAAGCGCTTTGATTTTTTAAAAAGAGTTGATCCGTCAAAAGGCGTCATATTGGAAGACAGAACAATAGAAGAAGATGTCAACATCTTTGCCAAAAATTTGCACGATATGGGATACATTTCTGACAAAGATTGGAAAACATACCTCGATCTGTTCAGAACTTTTTCAGATCATCTTCCAAAGCCTCGTGGTCTTATCTATCTTGAGGCATCAACCGAAACTCTCAAAGAGCATGTTAGACGCAGAGGAAGAGCCTTTGAAAGCAAAATTTCAGAGGGTTATCTTGAAAGGCTTAACATACTTTACAAGACATGGATATTCAAAATTGAAATTCCGGTATTTCGAATCGATTGTAACTCTCTTGATTTTGTGTTTCGCGAAAAAGACAGAGACGAAACTCTTCAAAAAGTGGCGAATTTCGTCAATTCTCTCGAATAAAATGCTTTTTTGACGAATCTTGTCGGTATGCGTGAGTATGCATCGGTATGTATGAGTATGCACGAGTATACTTTTCTTCGATGTTAAAGTTGCCTATGCTATACTTTGTGTTGAGAAATGGAGGTGGCTTTTGTGAAGAAAAAAGTTTTAATTCTCGGAGCGGCTGGAAGAGATTTTCACAATTTTAACACGTATTTTCGCGATAATTCAGATTATGAGGTTGTGGCATTCACGGCAACACAAATTCCGGACATTGCCGGTAGGAAATATCCTGCCGAATTGGCTGGGAAACTTTACCCCAACGGTATACCGATATATCCGGAAGAAGACATGGCTAAACTCGTTAAAGCACATTCGATAGACGAAGTCGTCTTATCTTACAGCGACCTTCCGCATCAATACGTTATGGAACGGGCATCCATGGTTATTTCGGCGGGTGCGGATTTTAAGTTGATGGGCACAAATCACACGATGATAAAATCCAAAAAACCTGTCATAGCCATTTGCGCCGTAAGAACCGGTTCCGGAAAGAGTCAAACGACAAGAAGAGTGCTTGATGTATTAAGAACTCACAAGAAAAAAGTTATATCTATACGTCATCCCATGCCTTACGGTGATCTTGTCAAGCAAAAGGTTCAAAGATATGCCACATATTCCGATCTTGATAAATATGAATGCACGATAGAGGAAAGAGAAGAATACGAGCCCCATATAGACAGGGGAAGCGTGATCTATTCCGGTGTCGATTATGAGGCCATCGCAAGACAGGCCGAATCTGAAAACCCGGATGTTATTTTGTGGGACGGCGGAAACAACGATTTTTCATTCTACAAACCGGATTTACTCATAGTTGTTGCCGATCCTCATAGGCCCGGTCATGAAAAGACTTTTTATCCGGGGCTTGCGAATTTCATGATGGCAGATGTAATAGTCATAAACAAAGAAGAAACGGCACTTCCGGAAAATATAGATGAAATAAGAAGAAGTGCGGCACAATTCAATCCCAATGCCACGATTGTCGATGCTACTTCTCCGATATTCGTTGAAAATTGGGAGAAAATACGCGGAAAGAAAGTACTTGTCATAGAAGATGGTCCAACGTTAACTCACGGCAACATGCAATATGGCGCAGGCTATGTTGCAGCCGTTAAATTCGGTGCGGGTGAGATCATAGATCCGAAACCATTCGCAGTTGGTTCTATAATTGATACTTTCAAGAAATACAATCATCTTTCAAAGATACTTCCGGCGATGGGGTATGGAGGAAAGCAGATAAAAGAACTTGAGGAGACGATTAACAAATCTGACGCGGAACTTGTCATCGTTGGGACACCGATAGATCTTGGCAGGGTTTTAAAGATGAACAAACCTTCCTTAAGGGTCAGATACGAACTCGAGGAAATCGGAAAACCGAATCTCGAAGATGTGATATCCGATTTTCTCAAGTCAAATAAAATCTAAGAGTCGGGGCGTCGAGCCCCGATTTTGTTTCCTTCATGATCTAAAAGCCACAATTTTCTCCACTGCCCCCCACCGTAATTTCCAATCGTACCGTCTGATTTCACAACGCGATGGCAAGGAATTATTATGATAATTGGATTTTTACCCACAGCACTTCCAACCGCTCTAACTGCTTTTGAATATCCGATCGATATGGCTACATCCTTGTAAGAGAAAACTTTCCCAAAAGGTATCTTCATCATCTCGTTCCAAACACGCTTTTGAAAATCTGTTCCATTGAGAATGTAATTGATCGAAAAAGCCTTTCGTTTTCCTGCAAAGTATTCATCCAACTGGAAGATACAATTTTGAATCTCATGAGAATTGGAGTTCGACTTTGGGATCTCATCTGTAAAGTCAATGGAATAAATAAGATCATCGGCACCCATTATTTTTATTGTGCCTATTGGAGATTTGTAATACGCAGTTTGAAAGTTTGACATACCTTCACCTCATTGTCGCCTTTTCCACACGCTACCCGCTACGAGCCACACACTTGTTTTTTCATAAGCCATATGCACTGTGCCACCTTTGTGCATCAGTTACATTTTAACCGCGTAGAGATAATCATTCAACGATCCTATGTAGAGGGTATTATCATTTCCCAAAGCCGGAACGGAATTAACGAAACTTCCCAGTTTGTATTGCCACAAAAGTGTGCCGGATGTGTTGAGAGCGCATAAATATCCGTTTTGAGTTCCAAAATACAAAATGCCATTTTTGCCTAAGGAAACGGTCGTTGGAAATCCATCTGTTTTGTAAAACCAATTCATATAGCCATCTTTTATTGCGCAAACATATCCTGTTGGATTGAATCCGCTGTGATCTGTAATGGCATAAACAGTTCCTTCTTGTGAGATGACGGGCGTGCCATTCGCGTTACCGCCTATGTTGATCGTCCACAACAACTTCCCGTTTTTGTCTAAAGCGTAAAATTCGCCATTCTCAGTTCCAAAGTAAATTGTCCCATCATTTCCGACCCCAACGCTTCCATCTAACATGGAACCACTTTTGTATTCCCATATCAATTTTCCGTCTTTTTCAAGTGCGTAAACGTTACCAGCAACGTTTGAAAAATACACGGTTCCATTCTCTCCCACAACCGGATTCGATCTGATCGGAGCGTTAGTTTTGTATTCCCATATCAATTTTCCATTTTGATCTAAAGCGTAAAACACGCCTGAATTGTTTCCGAAATAAATTACGTTGTTTGAAATTGCCCCAGTAGAATTTATGGAATCATCCGTTTTAAATTTCCAGATAAAATGACCGTCTCCACTCAAAGCATAAAAATAGCCAGTATTGGTGCCAAAATACAGGTTTCCGTTTTCACCGACTGAAGCGCCGGAAAATATCTGCCCTCCGGAGGTAAAATTCCATTTCAACTTTCCATCCGGATTTATTGCGTACATCTTTCCATCGTAAGAACCTACGTAAATTGTTCCGTCATTTCCCAAAACGGGTGATGCAAGTATATGCCCTTCTGTTTTGTAAGTCCACCGGACAATTGAACTTGTCGAATTGACATTTTTACCTGGAGAAGGTATCAAAAATCTGCCGATTACTATGAGCCCTACAAGTATAACCGACCATAAAAACCACCACGAAAATTTTTTGTTGTTCATATCTCTACCATATCAAAGTCGGATTTCAAACGGCTTAAAAGATTTTGAACATCTTTGATCCTGAAGAAATGAGATTCGCATTTGCAATCCGAAGAGCCGAAATGAGGAATTCCCTCTTCATTTGTCACGCTAACCTCTTGTTGATTCATTTTTTAGAAGCAAAGAAAGATCTCCGAAATTGAGGAAAAGTTGATCGAGATTTTTCAAAAATCCCAACCTGTTCAACCTGAGATCCTCTCTTGGAGACATGACAAAAACGGTGTCAAAATACTCATCTATTGAAGGTTTTAACGATCTGAGATGTTCAAATGCTTCTTCGTAATTGAGATGTTCAAGTGCCTCTTCAACTTTTGGCTTTGTCTCTACGTACGCTGAGAAGAGTTTTTTCTCATGATCGTCGAACAGATCAACATGATACTCAAACGAATCATGGCTTTTAGATATGTTATGAACTCTTGTGTAAGCAATTATGAAATCTTCAAATCCCGCTTCTTTCCGGTTTTTTTCAATGGCTTGCGCTGAAAGTGCCGATCTGAATGGTTTGTTCCATAATTCAAGAACCGCTTTTGAAACATCCTGGGATATGTTTAAATTTTCTCTCAAAATGACATCGAGTCTGCCCTTGAAAAATGCGGTTAAATTGTCCATAGAAACTTTTTTGCCCAGAATATTTTCAACGATTGAAATGATCTCTTTTAAATCCAGATCCCATTCAAAATTGTTTAGGATTCTAAGTATTGCAAAGACTTTTTTCCTCAAGGCGTAAGGATCACGTGATCCAGATGGAATTTCTCCAATTGCGAAGTTTGCGACAACGGTGTCAATTCTGTCGGCAATTCCGATTACCGCTCCTATCGTGTCAGAAGGAAATTCTCCATCGAGTCCATCAGGTACATATTGTTCTTTTAAGGCAAGGGCAACCCTTGGGTCTTCATTTTTGGCGTAGATGCTTCCCATAATTCCTTGAAGTTCTGGAAACTCGTATATCATGTTCGTTCCAAGATCGCTCTTTGACAAAATTGCGGCTCTTTCGACGATTTTTAATTCTTGATCACCGAAGTTCAGAAAGGTCCCGATTTTCAAGGCTATTTCTTTGATCCTTTCAACTTTATCCATCAAAGTACCAAGGTTTTTCTGGAAAGTCATATCCGCAAGTTTTTCGTTGAAATGATCAAGAGGATATTTAAGATCTTCCATCTGATAAAATTTTGCATCCGAAAGTCTTGCGTTTATAACCCTTTCGTATCCGTTTTTTACATTTCCCGCACGCGAAGCGGGACCGTCCTGAAAGGCCAAAAACTCTTTTGAAACTTTTCCGTTCTTTCTTGTTATGAAAGTCCTTTGATGATGCCTGAGCACAGTCCTTAAAACAGGCTCTGGCAAGGTGAGATAATCTGTTTTAAACTGTCCGATGACAGGCTGGGGATATTCCGTTATCATCGATATTTCATACACAAGATCGTCATCTTTCATGACTTCAAGCCCGCAACCTTTTATTTCATCCAAAATCATCTTTTCTCTTTCATCAGTTCTTATAATGACCATGGATTCTTTCATTATCTTTTCGTAATCGCCAGCGGATCTGACGGTTATCTCTCTGTCCAAATATCTGTGAGATTTTGTGACATTCGAAGCCTTTTTACCCATGAATTCAAATGGAACGATCTCTTCGTCGATGATTGAAATCATGGAGTGAACGGGGCGTGTGTATGAGAATTCTCCGTTTCCCCATTTCATCGAGCGAGTAAATTGAAATGAATTTAAGACGGTTAAAAGTGTTTGCGGAAGTACCGCTTTGGTCTTCATGCCTTGATCGAATTTTTTCAGAAAAACGTATTTCCCGCCTTCAGATTCGGATATTTCGATATCCGAAAGTTGTGCGTTGTTGTTTGATTTCAAAAATCCTTCGAGCGCTTTCGTTGGCTTTCCGCCTTTGAAGGCAACATTTTCAGATGGCCCCTTTTTTGTCCAAGTGGCATCACGCTGCGTCAGGGCTATATCGTGAATTAAAAAACCAAATCTTCTGGGAGTTGAAAAAACATCTATTTTGCCGTGCTCTATTCTTGCTTTTTCAAGGACATCTTTGAGGTGGGTTTCAAGCGTATTCAAAATCATTTCTATATCTGCCGGAGGCATCTCTTCAAGCAACAATTCGAAAAGATATTCAGACATTTGCAACACCTGCTTTTAGGAAATTTTCAGCGCATTTTTTGGCCATGATCCTTATCCTTGATATGTAATTTTGTCTGTGAGAAACAGAGATAGCACCGCGCGCATCAAGTAAATTGAACACATGAGACGATTTTATTATCTCATCGTAAGCGGGTCTGTAAAGATTGACCTCTATCAATTTTTCAAATTCTTTTGAATGTTTCTCGAAGAGATCGAAAAGCATTTGCGTATCGGCGATTTCAAAGTTGAATTTTGAAAATTGCTTCTCGTTTTCCAGGTAAAGATCCCCGTAAGTGGTGTTTTCATTCCACTTAAGATCGTAAACATTTTCTATACTTTGAAGGTACATGGCTATTCTCTCAACGCCGTATGTTATCTCCAGAGGAATTCTTTTGAGTTCTACTCCTCCGAATTGCTGAAAATAGGTGAACTGTGTTATCTCCATCCCATCAAGCCATACTTCCCAGCCTATGCCCCATGCGCCAAGTGTCGGGGATTCCCAGTTATCTTCGACAAATCTTATGTCATGATCTTTTATTCCCAGACCCAGCGTCTCGAGCGATTCGAGGTAAAGGCCCTGGGAATCTTCAGGAGACGGCAGAATCACAACTTGATATTGGAAATATCTTTGCATCCTGTTTGGGTTATCGCCATACCTGCCATCGGTAGGCCTTCTACACGGCTGAACAAAGGCGAATCTTCCATCCCTTTGATTCAAAACGTTGAAAAAAGTTGTGGGATGATATGTGCCTGCTCCCATCTCTATATCGTATGGTTGATCTATTACCGATCCGTTTTTAGACCAAAATTCGTTCAATTTGAATATCAACTCTTGAACATTCATCAAAAATCTTCCTCTCGTATGACTTCGACACATCTTGAACAGAGTGTTGGATACGCTTTGTCCTGACCAACGGTTTCGGAATATTTCCAGCATCTTTCGCATTTTTGTCCATGAGCATGCTTGACCTTCACGTCGAGATCTTCTCCTTCAACTATTGAAACGGACGAAACTATCATTACATTTGCGAGATCAAACTGAACGCTTTTCAAAACTTTGAACAATTCTCCATCGGCTTTTATGTCAATTTCTGCTTCGAGAGGATGACCGATGTGTCCATTTTGCCTTTCCGCTTCAAGCGCTTTTAAGACCACATCGCGTACATTTCTTATCTTTGACCATTTTTCCAGCATGAAATTATCGCTTTCCCTTACTTCAGACCAATTTTCCAGATGGATACTTTCAAATTTTTTGAACTGTATCGTCGTGTATATCTCTTCTGTTGTAAATGGAATCATCGGAGCAAGTATCTTCAAAAGGCTCATTCCGATCTCGTAAAGGACCGTTTGGGCTGATCTGCGATCGTGAGAATTTTTCCCATCAGCATAAAGTCTATCTTTGAGAACGTCAAGGTAAAAAGCGCTCATGTCTATTGTTATGAAATCAAAAACAGCATGGTATACCTTGTGAAAATCAAAATCATCGTAATATTGAGTTACGTTCTTTACAAGTGCATTTAAAAGTTCCAATGCATACCTGTCTATCTCGATCAAATCGCCGACTTTGTCTTTTTGAGGATCGAAATCGGCAAGATTTCCAAAGATAAATCTCAAAACGTTTCTGACTTTTCTGTAAGCGTCAACTTGCTTTTCTATTATACCTGTGGATATCCTTACGTCATTTTTGTATTCCGTCGAAGAAACCCACAACCTAAGCACGTCTGCACCAAATTTTTTTATGATGTCAAGTGGATCTATGACATTTCCGAGAGATTTTGACATCTTTTGATCGTTTTCATCTCTTATGAATCCATGCGTAAGGACGTTGTCATATGGTGGCCTTCCATCTCTTATCATGCCAAGTAAAAGCGAAGAATGGAACCACCCACGATGCTGATCGGTTCCTTCAAGGTAAAGTGCGGCGGGGTATAATCCCCTTGATTTTAAAACGGCTTCGAAAGATGATCCCGAATCTATCCATACATCCATGACATCGTAGAGTTTTTCGAATTCATCTCCGCCACATTTTGGACATCTGTATCCTTGTGGAAGCAATTCTTTTGCCTCGTATTTGTACCATGCATCTGAACCTTCTCGCTCGACTATTTTGGCGACATGCCTTATTACATCGTCATCCATTATGATGTTTCCACATTTTTTGCATCTAAAGGCGGGTATCGGCATGCCCCAATCTCTTTGCCGCGAAATGCACCAATCCGGTCTCGTTTCAATCATCGAATGAATTCTGTTTTCTCCCCATGAAGGTATCCATTTGACATCTTCTTCTATCGCTTTGAGTGTTTTCTTCCTGAGATCATTTTTATCAACGGAGATAAACCACTGTTCTGTTGCCCTGAATATCAGAGGTTTATGACATCTCCAGCAATGTGGATAAGGATGCGTGAAATTTTCTTCGGCAACGAGCATACCAGCATTTTTAAGATCTTTTATTATGATCTCTTCTGCCTTTTTTATGCTTAACCCTCCGTATTTTGGAAGATCAGGCACGTAATTCCCGTAATCATCAACAGGAGAGAAAATTTCAAGGCCATATTTTTTACCTGTCATGTAGTCTTCTTCACCGTGTCCGGGCGCCGTATGAACTGCGCCGGTTCCGGTTTCGGTTTCCACATAATCGGCCATGACCGCTGGAACTGCATTTCCATAGAGAGGTTCAAGTAATTTTTTAAGTTCAAAGGTACTTCCCTTTGCCTCCCCGGTTATTTCGTAATTTTGAATGCCGGCTTTTGTCATAACGGAACTGACAAGCGCTTTAGCCATAAGCCATCTTTCGCCATCGATCTTAATCCACGAATAATCGACGGCAGGATTTAGCGCGACAGCCCTGTTAGCAGGCAGTGTCCATGGAGTTGTGGTCCATATTATGACAAATTTGTGAGGATCGTCTTTGAATCTGAATTTGACATAAATGGATTTGGATGTTTCGTCTTTGTATTCAACTTCTGCCTCTGCCAAAGCGGTATGATCGACGATACACCACATCACAGGTTTGTTTTCTCTGTAAACCATACCTTTTTCAACGGCATCGGCGAAGATTTCATAAATGGCACTTTCGTAACTTTTATCCATCGTAAGATACGGTTTGTCCCATTCTCCAAAAATACCGAGACGTTTGAATTGCTCTCTTTGCACGTCAACGTATTTCTTGGCATAATCTGCGCACATCTTTCTTATGTCCATGCGTTGCATTGACTTTATCTTATCGCCGAGATCAAGCGCAACTTTATGCTCTATCGGTAGTCCATGCGTATCCCAACCCGGAATGTACGGTGAATCATATCCACGCATCGTCTTGTAACGCACAACTATATCTTTGAGTACTTTATTCAAAGCCGTTCCTATATGTATGCTGCCATTTGCGTATGGAGGGCCATCGTGCAAAACGTACTTTGGAGCGCCATCACGATTTTTCCTTATCTTATCGTAAATTTTGGATAGATCCCATTGCTTGAGAATCTTTGGCTCTTTTTCGACAAGATTTGCTTTCATGGGTATTACTTCAACTGGGAGGTTCAGCGTGTTTTTGTAATCCATTCAATCCTCCATGAGTTCTTTAACTTTTCTTTTCATTTCACTCATATTTGAAGATTTCACCACGTAATCATCCGCAGCCCAACTTGATAAATCGCTTCTGTAATGAGAATAGGCCGTCAATATTAAAATTTTAACCGGTTTTTTCATTTCTCTTATCTTTCCGGCAACATCGAGTCCGTTCAAGTCTGGCATTTCAATGTCCAAAGTTACAAGATCGACGTTATTTGATGCAAGATATGCAAGAGCCTCTGTACCACTTTTGACCGTGAAAACTTTGTAACCTTCATCTTCTAACTCTTCCTTGATCAACATTCTTACTGGCTCTTCATCTTCGACCACAAGGATGCTTTTTTGATCTGTTTTCATTTCAAACCTCCTTTAAATCAAATTTGTTTCGGAATCTGGACGGTGAAAGTTGTTCCGCTTTCAGCATCGCTTTTAACGGTTATCTTGCCATAATGTTCGTCTTCAACTATTTTTCTGCATATGGCAAGACCCAGACCAGTTCCGTAAGTCTTTGTCGTGTAAAAAGGCTGAAAGATACTTTCTATCTTATCCGGCGGAATGGGTACACCGTTGTTCCAAACGTTGACGTAGATATAATCATCGTCAGAATAAACCTTTATCTTTATGACGCCACTGCCAGTCATTGCTTCAAATGCATTCTGTACAAGATTTATTATGACTTCTTTGAAATGATCCGGTTCGATCTTTGTGCATGGATCTTTTTCATCTTTTTCAAATTCTATTTTAACACCCTGAAGTTCAAACTTTTCAAAATACATATCAACCACATCTCTCACAATTTGATTCAAACATGACAAAACGAAATTTCCATGCTTTTCGTTACGACTGAATTCGAGAGTTTGATTCACCATTTTTTCGAGTCTTTTCACTTCGTCTAAAATTATATCTATGTATTTGGATATTTTATCGTCATTTGTTATTTTTTTTGCCCTTTGGGCAAAACCGCCTATGGCTGAAAGCGGGTTTCTTATCTCATGGGCTATTTTGGCGGACATTTCTCCCAGTACGGCAAGCCTTTCTCTGTTTCTTAATTCAATCTCAAGCATATGCCTACGCGTTACGTCTTCAAACATCGCTATGTATCCCGTTATTACATCCACATTTTGTTCTTTAAGCGGAGAAAAGGTCATGTTAAGGAAGAATTCCTTCCCTCCGAATTTGAAATTGTAATCCGTAAGACTTATCGTTTCTTTGGTATCGTAAACCTTTTGCGCCACGGTTAAAATATCTGCGAACTCAGGTCCGAGAATGTTTGTATCCGCGTTTATCATTTTTGATTTCTCAAACCCAAAGAGTTCTGAACTCTTTTTGTTCCATTCGAGTATTACGCTTTCTCTGTTGACGACCATTATGGCCACATCCAAATTTTCAAGTATATTTTGAAGAAAATCTTTGAAATATTCGGCGGAACTTCTTTGTTTTTCAAGATTTATGGTTTTGTCAACAAGTTCGGCATAACTTTTCAAAGATTCTATCGTCAATCCGACGCTTTCGGAAAAAATTCCAAGCATGTCTATCATATCATCGGTTATAGGCGTGTCCGTGTACTTGTTGTCGAGTATTATCGCGCCGTAAACGTCCCGTCTCCCGACAAGAGGTATGCAAACGAATTCTTTAACCCCGAGCAGTCCCAGTAAATCTGAAAACTCTTCTCCTCTTTGGGCAGTCAGCATAGGAGTGACGTGGACGATCCTCGATCTGTTTATGACGCGATCGAAGATGTAATCTCCCGTGTAAGAAAATACCTTTCCGTTCGCGTAAGATGTTAATCCGCCGGAAAGATCGACTCTTAACGCTTCTTCTTGCAGATAATGAGCGAAATCCGCATATTTTTCTTCATCTGCTTTTGCGCTTTCCCATGCGGATGGTACTTCTTTTTCGGAAGTCGGGCCAAGCCATTCTTTTGCGACGAGTACCCTTAACTCTTCATCCTTTTCAAGTAAAAGTGCCCTGTTGAATTTAAAACCGGAATTAGATGTTAAACCTATTAGCACGATCTTGTAAACATTTTTCATGTCTTGCGTGTGCCGCAAAGCTTGAAGAATCTTTTGAAGTGCGTTAAGAAGTCTTACTTGTTCCATCTGATATTTTATGTAATCTTCGCTTTGTTTCTGAATTTTTTTAAGATCTTCATTTTCTTTTTCGAGTTTAGTGTAAAGTTCAATCTGAGTTATGGCCATTTTCAAGCGAGTTGCGATAGAAACGAGCAATGACAAATCAAATTCGTCAAAATGTCTGTATGTTCTGTAAAAATCGGTGTTTTTTCGATTCATAAGCATCATAACGCCTATGAGTTGGTTGTCACGGATTATAGGCACTCCGATTGTTGATTTAACCGGGAAAGCAAAGATATCCAAAGTCGCTCTTGGATCTATTTTTGATGATGTCGAAAGCAAAGGCTCTTTGCTTTGGGCTATCCAGCCCACCATTCCATATCCTATCTCGATTCTTCTTTTGATGATTTCTTCTTGTGATATGCCGGAGGTGTATGAAAGAATAAGTTCTCTGTCACCTATAAGCCATATCGTACCTCTTTCTGCATTTGACACTTCAACGGCAAAATCAAGTACTTTTTTGTACAGTTCATCGATATTTGTACTTACCGTTCCTATTTCGTTGTCAAGTTTTTCCATCGCAACGAGTTTAGACATGGTAGCACGGTTACTTTCGTCTTCAAGCAATATCTTAAGTAAAGTTGCTATCTGCGAGCATTGAAAAGGATCAAGCGTTTTACCGGTATCGATGGCAACAAGCCCTATGAGTTTATCACGCTCTCTTATTGGAATCGCCATTTTCCCTTTGTATTCGAAAGGAGATGAAAGTTCTGAATTCAAAGTATCAATTTTTATCTTGTATTCTTCAGGCTTAAGATTATCTGAAGAAAACATAAGCCTTAACTGTTTGTGCTCTTCTTCGTAGACGTAAAGGCAAACAAATACCGATCCGGACATGCTTCGGATCAAATCTGACAGTATCTTTAAGCGATTTTCAAAATTATTTTGGTTAAAAATCTCGAGAATTTGTTCAAAATTCGTCAGCATCAAAAACCTCTTTGAAATCATCTTTTATTTTCTCAACATGGGTGCCCATCCAGTAAGTTCTCCCGCAATTCGGACACTTCTTGAAACGATCTGTCGAAAGAAAAACTCTTTCGGGAATAATGGTCCTGACTTCTTCCAAATTCACATCGATAAGTTCGGTGTTACATTCAACACACCTTGTAAATGGTTTTATTTCTTTGGAGATCGAGTATCTTACCTCAAGTTCTTTAAGTTGTGATTTCCAGTCATCTGCGAATATGAGAAAAGATTCTCCATCGTAATTTTCCCATCTCTTCCTCGATCTCGTCAGGAAAATTCTGTCAGGTTCGCATTTGTCACTCCATGGTTTTGCATCAAAGCCAAGCAAACGGAGTTTTTTCATAAGCTTTCCTATGGTATCATCACATAAGAAGTTTTTCATATTAAAATTATAACATTAGAGGTGATACTTTTGATAATGGCTCTTTCGCCGATGGCGGGTGTAACAGACAGAAGTTTCAGAAAACTATGTGCATCGATGGGTGCGGATTTAACTTTTACCGAGATGATAAGTGTAAACGGACTTATAAGAAAAAACAGAAAAACAATTGCCATGCTGCCCGAAGGAGAAGATAAGAGTGTAATTCAGTTATTTGGCAGTGAACCGCGGATCTTCGCAAAGGCTGCAGAACAGGTTAAAGATAAATCACTTTGGATAGATGTGAATGCGGCCTGCCCAGTCCATAAGGTCACAAAACGTGGGTATGGATCGTCTTTGATGAAAAGGCCTGAACTTTTAAGAGATATAGTCGAAGCGATAGTTTCAACCGGATCGAAAGTTTCCGTCAAGATTAGAATCGGATGGGAAGATCAAAAGAACTTTTTGGATGTTGCGAAGGCTGCGGCCGAAGGCGGCGCATTTTTGGTCACAATTCATGGAAGGACAGTCGAACAATTGTACGACGGGAAGGCAGATTGGACACCGGCAAAAATTTTGAAAGAAAATTTGAAGATAAAAGTTGGCGTATCCGGAGATATTTTCTCGCCATATGACGTTGTGAGCGCTTACAGGGAAACCAATGCCGATTATATTTTCATTGCAAGAGGTGCGATCGGAAACCCGTGGATTTTCAAACAATCGAAAGATTTACTTGAAAAGGGAGAATTTTCATATCCATCTTTTGAAGAAAAAAGAGATATAATAAAAAAGCATCTTGAAATGGAGATATCGGAACATGACTTTCGTGGTATAATGATATTCAGAAAGTTTCTTGTGAGATACATGAAAAATCTTCCCGATTCTCATGATTTAAAGGAAAAAATTATGAGAATAACAGATCGAGATGAATTAGAAGATCTTTTAGATTCTTATTTTGGCAAGCTTATCTCTTGCGAACAAGGAGGCGTTGAAGGTGGAAACATTAAAGGTTAGTTCCAAGTCAAATCCCAATTCAGTTGCAGGTGCAATTGCAGGTGCGCTGAGCAAGGAAAGCACGGTTGAAATTCAAGCAATAGGTGCCGGTGCGGTAAATCAGGCGGTCAAAGCCATAGCAGTTGCGAGAAGGTTCATCAACGAGAATGGGAAGGATATAGGCATGATACCCGGCTTTGTAGAGATTGAAATAGGCGGAGAAAAAAGAACAGGGGTATCTATGAAAATATTCGTAACCGGACCATTCCAGAAAGAAAAGAGCGATCAACAAGCAAGTTCAAATGTATGATCGTGAGGGAGATATAAAGCAATAAACATCAAAGTGCGCTGAAGATGAGAATCTTTGGCGCACCGTTTTTTGAAATTGTAGGATGAAGGGAGGTTTAAGCGTTGAAGAGTGAAAATAAACTTAGCGTCGGAGGGCAGGCTGTAATAGAAGGAGTCATGATGAAAGGGCTTAAAACTGTCGTTGCCGTTAGAAAGAAGGATGGGACAATAGCGGTTTCGGATTACGGACAGATGGTTAGGCCAACCGGATGGAAGGGATGGCCATTTATTCGCGGCACTTTTGTCCTTTACGATTCTCTTGTGAGCGGGATAAAAGCCTTGAACCTTTCCGCAAACATATCTGGAGATGAAAATTCTCAACTAACCACGAAAGATATATTCTTTGCGCTTTTAGTCGCCTTTGGAATGGCGATAGGACTTTTTTCTATACTGCCCGTGCTTATAACATCAATTTTTGCGCCTTTGAGACAAAATGGCTTTTGGTTTGCGCTTGTTGAAGGTGGAATAAGAACTGTCATATTTTTGCTTTACATATGGATAATAGCGATGTTTCCGGATATAAAAAGGGTATTTCAATACCATGGAGCAGAACACAAATCCGTCTTCACGTATGAAGCCGGAGAAGCGCTCACGGTTGAAAATGCAAGAAAATATTCGACACTTCATCCGAGATGCGGAACGAGTTTTCTTATGATAACGATGATTGCTGCGATAATAGTCTTCAGCATCGTCGGTGGAATTGATCCTATGATGAACATATGGTGGAAAATAGTATCAAGAATAGTCTTGATACCTGTGGTTGCGGGTCTTGCGTATGAATTTCAAAGAATGACTGCAAAACATCTTGACAATATTTTTTTCAGAGCACTTGCAAAACCCGGGTTATGGCTTCAGAAATTCACAACAAAAGAACCTGACGATGCTCAACTTGAAGTCGGCCTTGCGGCATTAAAAGCCTCTTTGAATGAAGAAGTCCAAAGTGTGCAAGTCAAACAAACGGTAACAGGCGAAACATTAAGCAGTCAGCAATGATTGCTTATGTTTCGTTTTTCACCGAACGGGTTGTCTTGACGTTTGATACGTTTTCGAGGCTTTCTCCTTTTGGCTCTTTCAAAAGCACGGTCGTTAGAATTCCGGCGAAAGATATGGCCGAGATGATGATGAAAGTCCGATTAAATCCAATGGATGCTATTACGATCGGGAAAAGTAAAGTTCCTAAAAATGCTCCTACTTTTCCTATGCCGGCTGAAAAGCCATGCCCTGTTGTCCTGTATTCTGTCGGGAAAAGTTCGGACGGCATGACAAAGGTTGTGGTGTTGGGTCCAAATTCCGTGAACAAATAACTTATCCCGTAAATGGCGAAGAACAAGCCTATTTGTTTTTCAATCTCCGGAAAAATTCCGAGCATTAAAAAGGATACCCCCATTATCATAAATCCGATAAGTTGTATCGATTTTCTGCCAATTTTATCTATAAGTAATATCGATAGTATGTATCCCGGAACCGCAAAGATTAAAAATATCAAAAGCGTGTAGAGTATCTTTGATTCAAGCGTCATCGTAGCAGAAAGTGCGTTAAGCACGATTGGAGTGGAAATTGTATTTCCGTAATACGCGTAGTCAAGCAAAAACCAACTTCCCGCCGTCCCCAAAAGCGTGATCATGAGATTTTTGTTTTTGAAGAAATTCATAAGATTGCTGCGTTTCTTACCCGACGATTCTTCACTCTTTAAATTCACATTTTGGCCGGTGAATTTTGAGGCTGCTTCTGCTGCCTTTTGTGCATTACCGAGTACCTGAGAGGTAAATCGCGGAGATTCAGGGATTTGTCTTCTCAAGTATATAACCATCAAAGCGGGAATTGCTCCTATTCCTAACATCAATCGCCATGAAAGATCTTGATTGATGTTCAAACCAAGTAAACCGAGCGCAATAAGAGGTCCTGCGATAAGCCCTAAAGCCTGCATGGAGAAAACAAGACTGACAAGTTTACCGCGATCTTTTTTGTTCGAATATTCGCTCATTATAACGGCACTTACCGGATAATCTCCGCCTATGCCGACTCCGAGCAAAAATCTTGACAGCAAAAGCCATGTAAAATCCGGTGAGAATGCGGATAATATCGCACCAGCGGCCATTATCATGGCCTCAACGCCGTAAACCGTCTTTCTACCAAATCTATCTGCTATTCTGCCAAAAACGACTGCCCCAATTAACGCAGATACAAGAGAAATACTGCCGAGCATTCCTATTTGAGCGTTGTCCAATTTCCATAAAGGCGCGATGAGGGATATCGCTATGCCTATTATGAAAAGGTCATAGGCATCGGTGAAAAACCCCATTCCCGACACAAACATGGCCTTAAAATGATGCTTACTTAACTGTGCATTATCAAGGTAATCTTCTACACTTTTCATCTTCTCACCTCAATTGTCAATATGCGCTTCGATCTTTATCACAGTTTTATCTATTTTTCTTTAAGATTAAATTTTTATTAAAATATAAAAACAGGCGCTTAAAAGCGCCTGCAAAAAAGTTATGAGATGCGAGTAAATCTTAATCGTAATTCAAACGCGTGTTTTCATCTGTCATGGTTGGGATCAAAAGCATTTTCCATTCCGGTGATTCCCAACTTTTAAGATTTACATGAGTCGTGTAATACTTTTGTGGTATCGGATGCGTACCGACTACAACTTTTATGCCGTATTTTTCTTCTATGAAGTTTTTGAAGTAATCGACATAAGGACACGGAGGATAGCCGACAAGCATACCGGTGGCCAGATGTATTACATCCACGCCATTCTTTTTCATCTCAGCCGGAGCATATTCTATATTTCCGCCGGGACATCCGCCACACGTTGTGTATCCAACCACTTCGACTTCCTTCCCTTTGTAAATGCTGAAGGCACCTTCCCGATTTTCAAGGGATCTGAAACATTTTCCTCCAGCACACGAACGGTAACGATCGCATATTATTATACCTATTTTGACTTTTTCCATCTTTTTCCTCCTCACCGATTATATTGAAAAACCTACAGCGTATCCATCTCTTACGGCTTCAGGAATTTTTGCAACTCTTACGGCATCTCCAACAAAATGCGTCTGGACCGGAAGACTTTCAAAAGTTTTTGGTTTGCCGCCAAAAGCCACAACGAAATTGTCAAAGTTCAATTCTTCAGACTTTCCGCCTTTTTTGAATTGAACAGAATTTTGAGACAAAGATTCTATCTTTGCATTCGTTATGATCTTGACGTTATTGGCGTTAAGTTCCTTCAGAAGGTATGATTTGCTTATAGGCTCCATTCCTATTGCCACATCTGGCAACATTTCCACGATGGAAACTGAATTGCCATTATCCGCAAGATAAAGGGCAGTCTCGCACCCTACAAGGCCACCTCCGCCGACCACCACCTTTTTCCCTTTTGGCAATTTTCCGTTCAAAATATCCGGATAGATCATTACATTTGGTCCATCTATGCCTTTAACGGGTGGAATTAGCGGATCCGATCCTACCGCGACAATGACCTCATCGGGACTTTCATTCATAACCGTTTTTCCGTCTGCAAGCGTTGAAAGTCTGATATCGATCTTTAAATCTTCAAGGACCTGTTTGTAATAGTCGATGAGCCATCTCATCTTTTCCTTTCCCGGAGGCACAGATCCTATTCTAACGACACCGCCTATTTCTTTTTCTCTTTCGAAGATCACAACCTTGTGTCCTCTCGTTGCGGCTACCCGTGCGGCCTCAAGTCCTGCTGGTCCGGCGCCGACGATCACGATCTTTTTGGCTTTTACCGGAGGAACAAGCATTTCGTACGATTCACTCTTTCCGACATTCGGATTCATCCCGCACCTTATGGCAGTTCCCATCATGTGCCTTGAGACTATACACTCGGAGCATCCGACGCATTTGCGAATTATCTTTTCTTTGCCATACATCGTTTTGATCGGCCAATCCGGATCGGCTATTAGCGTTCTTCCCAATGCAACGATATCTGCCGTACCATCTTTCAATATCTTTTCCGCAACTTCAGGCTCCCTTATCATGCCAACCGCTATGACGGGAATCTTTATCCCTGAGTCCTTTATTATCTTTGCAAGGTTAGATCTCCACGCCTGTGGATAGCCCATTGGTTCTAACCTTTTTTCCTTGTCTCCGAAACCGATGTCCGCATGAACCGCGACATATCCGTACTCTTCAAACTTTTTTGCTATTTCGACGCCCTCTTTTTCGGGCCTTATCCCGCCATCAACGTAGTCTATAACCCCCAAACGTGCACTTACGGGATAATTTCCGCAAAGTGATCTTATCTTGTCAATGATGAGTTTTGCGAATCTTGTTCTATTTTCTGTTGAACCGCCATACTCGTCGGTTCTTTTGTTTGCAAGAGGAGACAAGAATTGATCTACCAGAAGGCCATGGGCAGATTCTATTTCAACGCCATCAAAGCCTGCACGCTTTGCTATAAGAGCGGCTTTTGCAAACTTCATCGCAATCTCTTCTATGTCATCGACTGTCATCACGTGGGGATGGAGTTCATCTGGCCTTAACTTAACGTCTGATGGCGCGATGATTGGAGGATGCGATCCCATAAGACCGGGGTGTGTAAATTCTACAAAAGCAAAAGCACCGTACTTGTGTATCTCTTCTGTCAATCGGCTCAGACCCGGGATATAACTTTCATCGTCGAATCTCGGCTGTGTTGCGCCTTCCATCGTTGAAGGATAATCTATACAGGCATTCTCGATCGTTACAATGGCTGCACCGCCCTTTGCGCGTCTGGAATAATGGTATATCATCTCATCTGTAACCTCGCCAGTTGAGGAGGCAAGGTTTGTTGAGACCGGCGGAAAAATTATTCTATTTTTTAGAGTGAGATTTCCAAACCTTATTTTCGTAAAAAGAGATTCATACATAAAACTTCCTCCTTTTTGTCACCGTAAATTTTATCCGCATTTTTAATTTTCAATTGTCAATTTTCAATTCTCTTCTATCTGCCACTCGCTACCCGCTGAATATCGTGTCTCCCGCCATCTTTATCAGACATTTGTCTGAGAGAGTTTCTTTCAGAATTTCGGTTGCCGTCTTTCCCGTACAATGCAAGGGCACAACCTTCACGCCGGCCGCCTTAAAAATTTTCGAAATTTCATTTATTCTTTCGATACCCGAATTTAAAAGATGAAAGCCTCCCATTACCGTCTGAACTTTGCCCGCTTTTGCAAATATATTTTCTATGCCCCTGTGGGCACAACCGGTGATAAGAACTCCGTCTTTGATGAGATTTATCTCGTCTTCAAAAAGGTCGTGGTGTCCGTTCACTTTGAAATTGGGATCTATGTTTTCTTCAATAGTGGGGACATCATTTAAGATCGTAAATCCATCTATGATCGCATTTCCTTCAAGAAGGTGGACGTTGGCCATCTTTTCTATATCTTTCCATTGGTAAGAAAAGCCGGCAAAGCGATCGCCGGAGTATTTCAGTACAAGTGCTTTTTTGTGGAGGTAAAGATCGACCTTTCCGGTTTTCGCGAGCATGTAAGGCAATCCTCCGATGTGATCGTAATGACCGTGGCTTATAAAGATCCTTTTCACCTTTGAAAGATCCACGTCCAATTTACCGGCATTTTTTACGGCAACGTCGCTCGTTCCCGTATCAAAGATCGTTTCATCATCTATCAAAAGAGAAAGCCCATGTTCGGCAAAAAGACCTGGTTTTGCTATATCGTTGCACAGTATGGTCACTTTCATGATTTTCCCTCCATTTTTGGCTTAACGACAAAAAATCTTTTTTCATGGTAGGAAATTTCTTTGACACTTTGATCATTTCTCATTTTCGAGATTATCTCCTCCGGCCTGACGTTGAATTTCAGGCAGATTTCTTTTATCTGGTCTTCCCTTAATGGATGGCGCTCGCATATTTTCAAAATTTCATCATAAAGATGATCCGGATCTACGTTGAATTCTCCCGCTTCATATCCGGATATCACATAACTTTCGAGTATTTCATGGGCTTTCGCGATGGATTCTTCATCCGGTATTTCTGCCCATGGCTCTGCGGGAGGACGGATTGGCACATTTATGTAAACTCTGTCCGGATTGACATCTTTTAGAATATCCTTGATTTTTGTGATTTCTTCTTCAGAGTCGTTAAGTCCTTTGACAAGCATTACTTCAATCCAAAGTTGCCCCTTTCTTATCTTTGAAAATTGCTTTAAGCCTTCAACCATTCTTTCAAACTTTATCTCTTTGTTGGGTCTGTTTATCTTTAAAAAGGTTTCTTCATCACCTGCATCCAAAGATGGCAAAACGACATCTGCATTTCTCAGATCCATTCTAACATCTTCATCGTACAAAAGTGCGCCATTCGTTATAACGGCAACGGGAAGATGGGTAAGTTTTGTCTGATCTATCAAATATCCTATCGATTTGCAAAGCGTGGGTTCTCCTTCTCCCACAAAGGTTATGTAATCGATTCGAGATCTGTTTTCTTCCACACTTTGAAAGATCTCTTTTAAGATCTCCTGAGGATCGAAAAAATCTTTTCTTACGTTTGTAAAATGATCCGTTCTACCCAATTGGCAGTAAACGCACGAGTAATTGCACGTTTTTGATGGAATAGGACTTACTCCCAGTGATCTGCCAAGTCTTCTTGATGGTACCGGACCGTAGACGTATTTCACCACCGCTCACCGGGATTATGCCTGTGCTCTCCATGACCTGATCCTCTTCCCGTGCCCCTTCCCATACCTCTTCCGCCACCCATTCCAAAGCCTCTTAACGCCGGATTTTCCGAATTTGGCCTTATCGCATCGGTCGGACATACTTCCATGCATTTTCCGCATCTTGTGCATACATCGTTATGTATGTAAGCCTTTTTATCTTTCATCTCTATTGCACCTTCAACGGGACAGACCTTTACACAAATTGCACATCCTTTACACAGATCCTCTTTAACCCATGGCATAAATCTCACCTCTCATTCGAAATATGTTAAACAAACTTTAAATTTCGAATCTTAATTTCGGCAAATATCCTTTGCTTTTTCCCCATGCGTCGGCTCCAGCATTCGCCCTTCGGTGTCCGGTCCTCGCTGCGCTGCGGAGGCCACCTCTCGGCATCACGCTCTCCGCCGCCGTCAGTTTGTCCTTTCCACGTGCCACCTGCTACGCGCCACGTGCTGTTTTCCCGATCACTGCTTACTCGTTACCGATCACGCGTTACTATTTTTTCTACGTGCTACCCGCCACGCGCTACGTGCTGTTTGGCATAATTAAATTTTGGACGATACATTTTCCCACACGCGCTTTATCTCATCAGATGCAGGGCAATCGTAAAGGATCACGGGCTGCGCATTTTCAGTTGCTCTCTTTACACACTCATCGTAAGGTACCTTTCCGAGAATTTCGATCTCTTCGGTTTTACAGTATTCTTCAATCTCTTGAGTTTTTGATGGATTTATATCGTATTTGTTGACGACAACTCCCATCTTTATTCTGAAATGTCTTACGGTCTCGACTATGCGCCTGAGATCGTGAAGACCACTCATCGTCGGTTCTGCGACCAAAATCACGTAATTCGTCGATGTTATCGAAGAGGTTGCCGGACATCCGATTCCAGGCGCTCCGTCTATTATCACCAGAGGAATTTGGGAATCGTATGCCCCCTTAAGGGCAAGTTTTCTTACTTCGGCTATAAGATCGCCGCTTGTTTCTTCAGATGGCTTTAAAAGCGCGTGAACCATCGGACCATTGTCGGTTTTGGACAGATAATATTCACCGCTTAAAGACTGAACAAGTTGTAAAGCCTTTGCAGGACATGCTATGGTGCACGCACCGCATCCTTCACAGGCGTATTCCGTTACGGAATAACCGTTGCCGTCAAATTTTATGGCATCGAATCTGCAAACCTGTTCACACACGCCACACATCACGCATTTTTCCTGATCCAATACGGCTTTTTTCGATCCGAAATACTCGCGCTTTTCAATTACCTGTGGCTTTAAGATTATGTGCAGATTCGGGGCATCAACATCGCAATCTGCCATAACCCTATCTTTGGCCAGATATGAAAAAGATGCCGATAAGGTGGTCTTTCCCGTGCCACCTTTACCGCTTACAATTGCCATTTGAAAGACTAACATTTTGCGATCACTTCTATTCTTTCGAAAAGATCTGAAAATTTGTCAGCGTAATTTTGTGTTTTGGAAAAGAGGAATCCTTTCGAATAATCCCGTGCAATTTTTGCATCGTATGAAATTGTCATAAGAAGCGGTATTTCTTCTTTATCTAAATATGCCTCTATCCCTTTGTAACTTCCATCATATCTGTTGATGACAACTCCAATTGGAATGTTGAACTCACGTGTCGTCTCTATGGCTAATTTGAGATCGTGAAGCCCAAATGGAGTTGGTTCCGTCACAAGCAAAGCGAAATCTGTGTCGTGAACGGTTTCGATAACTGGACAGGAAGTACCAGGAGGAGAATCAAGCACTACGACATCGGCGGCAGGATCGATGTGCTTTTTCAATTGCCTTATTATTCTAACCGGCGATGGCTCACCTATATTCATGATACCCTCTCCAAAAATTATACCTTCCTCCGTCGTACCCAATTTTATCATGCCTATATCCTTTGGCTTTTCGGATATCGCTTTAACCGGACAGACCATCGAGCATACACCGCAGCCATGACAGAGACTGTCGAAGACCATTATGTATTTTGGAGAAACTGTTATCGCCGAAAACTCACATGATTTTGCGCATATTCCGCAATGCGTGCAGAGATTTCTGTCTATAACCGGCAAAAGGATCTGAACATTTTCTTCATGGTTGTAATTCACATTAAAAAAGATATGGGCATTTGGCTCTTCCACATCGGTATCAAGCAATTGAATCGTTTTCCCTACCATGTGCAAAACATAGGCCAAATTCGTTGCCACGGTTGTTTTTCCTGTGCCACCCTTGCCTGAAAGTACCGCGATCTTCATCGTTCTTGTGGCAAGGAGACTCCGATCTTCTGTAAGTCGGAAAGGAATTGCCACCTCACTCGCCTTTCTAATATTTTTCTTATTACGTAAACCATCTTAATCTCCTTTAGATAAGTCAGTCTTTCGACTGTTAGGTGCTCATCGCCAATGTTATCCATGCTTTTTACGCTTACCACACTGTCCCTACCCATCAGAACTGTTTAATGGTAAACGACAGAACCTGAAACTTGAGCAGCATCTCAGGGTGTCATGACACGGATAACGTAGTCTTGCGACTTAGGGCTAATCAACAAGGGCTTTTACAAGCCCCCACCTCTAAAGGTGGTGGGTTGTTGACACTTCTTTGAGTTCTCCGTTCTTGAATTTTTCCAACGCCTCTTTTGCACTGAATCCTCTTCCATCGTAAACTTTGATCTTAGATTCTTTTATGGCATCCATCGCATTTTCACCTGGGATGGCCGAAATTATTGCTGACACTTTGTTATCTATTGCCAACTGGACAGCCTTTGGACCGGCACCGTGTTTTGTTTCTATGTCATTGTTTATGAATTGATATTTCTGATCTTGAAGATCGTAGATCAAAAAATAGGCAGTTCTTGCAAATCTATCTGATATCTTACTGTCTAAAGACGGCTGATCTACGGCAATCATTATTTTCATCTTTTTTCCTCCTTAAAAGATTCTAAGGCCGCAAATGCGGCCTTAGATCATTCTTTGTCAAGGTCTTGTATGGCTTTGTTTAATTCTTCGAGTTCAAGTTCAAGTCTCTTCTTCTGGTAGTTGTAGAAATCTTTGAGTTCTTCCTTCGTCATGTATCCTCTTCCATAACCCAATCCAAGGCCATCTCCTCTGCCGTAACCGCATCCTCTACCATAACCTAAACCGAGGCCCAAACCTCTTCCGCGTCCTCTGCCGTATCCTGGATAGTATTCAAAATCATCTCTCCACATATTTTTCCACCTCTTTTCATTTAAGTTGTTTTCACATATAAGATTATATCACTTAAAGGATATGAAGTCAACATATTTGGCATACGGAATTCAATTTATCCTGAATTTACTTTAAAAGTCGAATACTTATTTGCTGTGAGCGCAGGGGCGGGATGCCTCGATCAGTGAACAGTGACGAGTAAAAAGTAAAGGGTGAGAAGTGAACAGTTTTTATGATTACAGATCACGCGTTACGCGTCACAAATTTCTCTAATCTCTGATCCCTAACCTCTTTTCTACGTGCTACGAGCCACGTGCTACGTGCCTATGCGCCTGCCGGAACTAAGATTCGGAATTTGAACTTTGTTTGGTATAGAAGATTTGTTGTATAATTTTGAAAAGGACGGTGATGAATTTGAAGAAGATCATTTTGTTTGTTTTGGCAGTCACGATTTCAACTTTGGTTTTTGCCACCACCGATATAACGGTTTGGTTCAGTTGGGAAGGTCAAAAAGAATTTCAATCTCTCGTCAACGATTTCAATGCATCACAATCTAATTATCATGTTAATTTTGTTTATGTCCCTGATATGACACAAAAATTGCAGATATCTTTAAGTGCTGGCACAGCCCTTCCTGATGTGGCACTCGTTAGGAATGATGTCATAGGAATGCTCGTTTCCGCTAAAAAGATAACTCCTGTTGGAAGTGTTGATGCTTTACAGGCGTTCACGAAATCTTTTGAATTGAATGGAAAAATTTACGCATATCCTTATTATGCAGATCTTCAAGTTATCTATCTAAATAAAAAGATATATAGCGGTCAAATTCCGGCTTACAACTGGACACTTTCAGATTTGGAGCAGATCGCGTCCAAGATAAAAGAGAATGGTCATGTTGGTATTGCCTTAAACTCTTTTTCATCATATTTCTTCAATTCTTTTTATGCCGGTTTCAACGGTGGCGTTGTACCTTTAAAGGATGGAATTCCCATTGTTGATAACAGCGGTACCATGAAGGCGTTCGAATTTTACAATCAGATTTTTAAAGTAGATAAAATAGCGGTTTCGTATAACAAGTCTGCCTTGATAGAATCTTTTAAAACCGGCAAAGCTGGAATGCTTTTTCAGGGATCATTTTTAATTCCCGATTTTCTTTCTTCAAAACTCGATTTTGTCGTATTGCCTTATCCCAATCTTGATGATGGATCACCATTACCACCCACATTCGATGCCAAAGGTTTTGTCGTTTTCAAAGATAGCGCCGCGGTTAAAGCATTCATCGATTACGTAACGTCTGCCAAAAATGAAGAGTATTTCTGCGAACCAACGTACAAATTACCTGCAAACATCGATGCAATGCATGCGCTCGAAAACTCAAACGATTCTTTCAAAGTTTTGGATATCAGTGCCCAAAAAGGTCTTGTGCTTCCCACAACCACGATATTTAACGATGCTTATTCAAATGCCATTACAACCGCATTGCAACTATACCTATCCGGACAGATGTCTTTAAAAGAGGTACTTTCAAAAGCTCAAGAATACATAAATTCACAGGCTAAATGACATTTTTTTGGTTACTTTTTTCTGTAAGTCTCATATTTTTCCTGATCTTCGTTGTAAGGGCAAAGCCTATTTACACTTTTGCCCTTGCGATTTTGCTCTTCACAGTTAATTTTTTCCCGTTTTTATGGGGTGTGGGTATATCTTTTTTTGATTTCTTTCCGCCGACGATGAAATTTGTCGGATTTAAAAATCTCATAGGTTCCTTTTCGGATCCGGGTCTGATACTCTCTGCAAAAATAACGGCTCTTTGGGCTATGACTTCAATGGCCATGGAGATTTTGATCTCTTATTCGATAGCACTTTCTCTTTATTCGATAAAAAAATTTTCTGGTCTGCTTTACGCCATCGTGCTCATTCCATGGGCAGTCCCTTCTTACATAAGCGTTATTTCGTGGACTTCTCTTATCGAAGGGTACGGCGGAGATTCTTTTCTTTCGAGAATTTTGCATGTAACTTTTAACTTAAGTACCAATGTACCGGCGGCATTTTTGTGGAGCGCTTTCGTGGCTGCGTGGCTTGGAATTCCTCTTATGACAATCGTCATATTGAGTTCTCTTCAGACTTTGCCACCTCATCTGCGGGATCTTGCGGAAATGGAAGGGGCAAACTCTTTCGAAAGGGCCATCAACGTTTATATTCCGCAAACTTTGCCGATAGTTTTTCCTTACATATTCATAATATTCCTTGAATCTTTTAAAGAGTTTTCGACCATCTTTCTTATGACAGCCGGAGGTCCTGCCATTGTCTCCGGCTTTGGAAACAAATCGATCGTTGGTGCCACAACGGTTTTGGGCATGCTTATGTATGATAAATTTTCCATCACCCAAAACTACGGCGTACTCGGTGCTTATTCGGTGGCAATAGGGGTTATAATGCTTTTGCTTGTTACCGTCGGATGGAATTACAGATCATCAAAGAAGAATAGAAATTTGATCTTGGCGATCATCATCGCCCACATTATCTTTGATTTTTGGGGAATAGGTTCAGGATTTTTCGGGATATTGCCGGTTTTGTTTTATTTAATTGCTTTCTTTATGTATGAAAAACGGTCAAAAAGATTTAAAAAATTCGTCCTCATCGGATCGTTCTTTGATCTTGCTTATTTGATTTTTTCCGTTGCCCATTCAGGATTCTCGGGTGTGAGCATATCGGCGGTGATTTCTTTTATTGTGGCATTGACAATTGTTTTCGAAGGCAAAATTTACATAAGCATCTTGAAAATACCGGATTTACTTTGGAAAGTTTTGAAAATGTCATGGCTTGTACTGTGGTCGATAATCGTTTTTCTGCCAATTTGGAATGTTTTTGTCATGGGAGTGTCAAAAGAAAATATCCTTCCCATATCTAACCTTTTACCCCGTGGATTAACGTTAAATAATTTTTCAGAACTTTTTTCGAATTACAATTTTGGTCAAGCAATTTTGAACAGCATTGTAATAGGAGTTATGGCAATCGCGATCGTTTTGGTGACAATTCTTCCCGCCACTTACGCGGCTGTACATTCAAAGCGGGCTTCAAGAATAGGCTTTTTATTGTTGATCTCGTCTTTCTTTACGGGCATGCATACCATGATACCTTTAGCAATTACTTTCAGATTTTTGGGCCTTCTTGATACTCTTATGGGCGTTTCAATCGTGATCGCCTTGCATGGAAGCGTCATATCTTATTTCTTGCTTTATCCGTTCCTTTCTGGTTTGCCGAAAAATCTCGATGAAGCGGCGAAAATTGATGGAGCAAACGGATTTACGAGGATGGTAAGAATTGCTTTGCCTTTGAGTTTACCGGCTTTATGGACTATAATAGTTTTTGTGTTTATCGATAGTTGGAGCAGTTTTGTCATTCCTTTGATTTTTCTTAATTCAGAGAGTTTGTATCCGGTGTCGATGACGATGTACAATTTAGTCGGCCAATATGGTCTTACATATTCAAAATGGAATCTTTTTGGTGCCGGATCTGTGATAAACATAACGGTTATTTTGATCGTGTTTTTGATCGCAAGAAAATCAATAATGAGTGGCATAATATCGAAAAATGGAGTCGATGATTGAGTGGAAATTTTTGGGCCTTTAAAATCAAACCAAATAGAAATTGATCAGGAAGACATAAACAAATTGAGTTTGTACGTTAGAAAACTTGAAAAGTGGAACGGTATTCACGCTTTAACTTCCGTCTCCGCAAGAGAAATACCGTATGTTTTTGTCGTGGAACCTATTTTGGCATCGATGTCGATTTCAAAACTCGTTACTCCAGAAAATTGTTTAGACATGGGAACGGGTTTTGGAAATCCGGGAGTGGCAATGTCGATGTATTTTAAGCGAACAGATTTTTTACTTGTCGATTCATCTCAAAAGAAAACGGCACTTTTAAGGCAAATAGTTCAAGAGGCGAAAATGGAAAGAATCGAGATTTTAACATCAAGAATCGAAGATATTTCAAATGAGAAAAAATTCGATCTCATCGTTTCGAGGGGCATAGGTCCTCTTGAAAGAACGCTCGATTACGCTGCCGAATTTGTCAAAGATAATGGAATAATTGCCATTTTCAAGGCGAAATTGGACTCCACCGAATACGCATTGATCAAAAATTCTGCGATTTATTTTGATGGAGTTATCAATTTAAAAGTCATGTATCCATCAAAAGAAGTATCAAGATATCTGCTTATATACAGGGTAAAAAATTCATGATCTGGAATTTAATCGATTCAGGGGTAATGGATGGTTTTAACAACATGGCTTACGATCTTGGACTGCTTTCGAATGTAAAAGATATTCCTATTTTGAGATTTTACGAATGGAGTCCGCCGGCTCTTTCGATAGGAAGGTTTCAGAATACGAAGGATATAAACTTTTCTTATTTGAAAGATCACAATTTCGATCTTGTACGTCGGCCAAGCGGAGGAAGGGCAGTTTTGCACTGCGATGAATTGACATACTCAATCGTACTTCCGTCGTCAATGAGTTCGAAAAGTGTGACGGAAGTTTACCTTTTTATCTCACAAGCAATCGTTGAAGGACTTAAAAGCGCAGGTTTGAAATGTGAAATATCTCAGGATAAAAAAGAGAATTATTCACGTTTTTCGGCGTGCTTTGCCGTTTCATCGATTTACGAGATCGTTTTAGACGGTAAAAAGTTGGTTGGAAGTGCTCAGGTAAGAAGAGAGGGCAAAATTCTTCAACACGGTTCAATTCCGTTAATTTCCCATGTTGAAGAATATGTTAATTGTTTTTCTCTTGATGAAATTGAAAGAGAAAAACTTATTATAAAACTTAATTCTTCGATGACATCCGTTGGTGAATATCTAAACTTAACGATCGGAGAATTGAAAGAATTTATCAAATCCGGATTTCAAAAAATTTTGAATGCCGATTTTCGACCTTTGCAAATATCTTTTGATGTGGATGAATATGTTCGAGAGGCAAAAGTATGGGATTGAAAATCGTTGCCACACCAATAGGCAACCTTTCCGATATGTCTCAAAGGGCTATTGAAACTCTTAAATCTGTTGATGCCGTGCTTTGCGAAGATACAAGAAGAACATTCAAAATCATGAGTTATTTTCAAATCTCAAAAAGACTTATCTCTTTCAACGATAAAAATGCTCAAAAAAAGATTCCGGAACTTGTAAAGCAGATGAGATCTGGCAATGAATATGCTCTTGTCAGTGATGCCGGGATGCCAGTCATATCCGATCCGGGAATGAAACTTGTCAACGAATGCCATGAAAGTGGTATACCTGTAGATGTAATTCCGGGTCCGAGTGCTCCTGTCTGTGCGGTTGCGGCGAGCGGTCTTAACGTTTCGCATTTCGTCTTTCTCGGCTTTTTACCGCGCGGATCGAAATTAAGGAAATTGATGCGTCAAATGCATGAAATTGAAATTCCGATAGTGTTTTTTGAATCTCCATACAGAATAAAAGAGACGCTGAAAGAGATATGCACTTTTGATCCGAGTGCAAGGATCTTTATCGCAAGAGAAATGACAAAGGTGAACCAAACTTTCTATCGTGGAAATCCATGCGACCTTTCTGAAAAAGTTGATGCCATAGGTGAGATTACCGTCGTTGTGGAATGGTGTACTTGATCAACTTTAAAAATCGAATGTCTATTTACGCCGGCGCAGGGCAAGATGCCCTAAAATGGTGATCGGTGAGTAGTGAGTGCGGCTGAGAAATTGTGTTAACTCTAATGGGTGGAAGTCCCATCGAAATAATGCCCAACCAGCAGTTTTGTAGTTAGCCTTGGAGATATTCAGGCAACTGAATGTTTTAAGCGTAGGCAAATAAGATAACGGGCTGAAAACGATGAGTTGAAGTGATTGAGCACCGAAATGTATTGAAAGATGAGATTGGCCAATGCGTTGCTCCCTGCAGAAGGCAACATTGGTAAAGACGTTATGGTGAGTCCTTACCAACACTCCGGTGTCTGAGAACTCAGCACGTTATGATTGAGAGTTAACAGAAACTCAGGAGATCCTGTCTGTTCTCTGAATAGAGTATGCCTTACAAGTCTAAACAGCGAGGAAGGCAAAAGACGGGCAGGAAGTCGGATAGTTGCGTAGTATCTAAGAAACGGCGTAATGGCCGCGGAGAGAAGGCAACTACATTAAAGAGGACTTTGTAAGGGAAACAATTGCTGCACACAGAGGTGGAAAACGATTGGAAACGAAACTTGCAAGGATAGCACAGATTGCGAAAGAAAGGCCGAAGGAGAAATTCACAAGTTTAGCACATCTCATAAATGAAGAAATGTTGCTTGAATGCCACAATGAACTGAAAGCAAATAAAGCGGCCGGTGTTGACGAGGTCACCAAAGCGGAATACGAAGAAAACCTTCAAGAAAATATTAAAAGGCTACACGAATCGTTGAAGGATATGACCTACATTCCGCAACCAGTCAGACGGGTGTACATTCCCAAACCCGGCAAATCAGAACTAAGGCCTCTCGGAATACCGGCATACGAAGATAAGATAGTACAACTGGCAATAAGCAAGATACTCACAGCCATATTCGAACAGGACTTCATGAATTTCTCATATGGATTCAGACCGAACAGAAGTGCCCATGATGCTTTAAGAAGTCTAAATGAAATTATAATGACAAAGAAAATAAACTGGATAGTAGATGCGGACATAAAAGGCTTCTTCGAGCATGTAGACCACGCATGGATGATGCGATGTTTAGAAGTAAGAATCG
>JAJYYZ010000014.1 GCA_021800445.1 bacterium
TGTTAGTTCGGTATGAAAAGAAGGCGGTAAGTTATCTTTCATTGGTATATTTTGCGTGTGCGATTATAGTTTGGAGGAAGATTATTCCTGTGCATCAATGAACTATTTACGGATAAGCTCTAAATCTATTTCAAAAATGGAGTATGAGTTTTCAAATTGAGTGAATTCAATTTAAGAGTAGACTACTCTTAAACCCAAAAATGTGGCCTTTTAAGACAAAAAGATTTTCAGAAAGAAAAATTTCAGTATTGAAAGAGCATCATTCAGAAGAGATGAATATATTCAGGCATTAAACACTTTAATTTGAGAAATTTTTGGAACAATAAAGAATTGAGGGATAGCAAAGAATTTCAAAATTGAATTTGCTTATATTTTAGACGAGGAGGTTAAATTATAAATGTTTACAAAAAAAGAAATGAATCTTAGAGTGTTTCAAAGAAAGGAAATTCCTTATCCATTTTTTCAACCGAGAATTGAACCATGGCTCTGGTGGCATAAATATTTCAACAAAATGCCTAATAAATACAAGTATTATTCTTTACTGGATCTTTATGATGATTTAGATATATCTATGAGATATATAGATTATTACACTGGAATGCCTAGTGCGATATACATAGAATACGAAAACAACGTAAAAGTTAAGAATATCCAAAAAAGTGAAGATGAATTGGAAGATATTATAGATACTCCTTATGGACAGATTGTTAGAAGAATGAGTTTAACTTCAGATGGAAACTGGCGTACTTCAACTTCTCCTATAAAAAATAAAGATGATTTGAAGAAAATGATGTGGTTTTTTAAAAACATAATTTATCATTTCTCAGAAGAGAATTTTGATAAGGGAAGCAGCTTCATTGGAGACAGAGGCTATCCTCAATTTTTTGTTCCACGAAGCCCTTATCAAACATTGCATATTGACGGTTATTGGATGAAATTTGATGATCTTATTTATGCAATAATGGATTTTCCCGAAGAAGTTGAAGATGTTATGAAAGCAGTAGACGATTCTTATGATTCTCTTTTCGAAGAACTTATAAAACATAAAGACAAAGTCAAAATTGTAAATTTTGGTGAGAATATCGATGTAGAAATGTTATCACCGACTTATTTTGAAAGATACTTAATTCCTTATTACGAAAAACGCTCAAATCAACTTAGAAAGGCAGGTATTTATACCCATATTCATATTGATGGTCATTTTAAACCCATACTAAAGTATCTTAAGGATTTACCTTTTGACGGCTTGGAAGCATTAACCCCTTTACCTCAAGGAGATTGTTCATTGGAAGAAATGAAAGAAGCTTTAGGAGACAAAATACTTTTGGACGGAATACCGGCATTGGTATTTCTACCTTCATATTCGGAAGAGTATTTTCAAGAAACGGTGGAAAAAGTGATAAATTTATTTTATCCAAAACTTGTTTTGGGCATTTCAGATGAAATACCCGAAGGAGCTCCTGAAGAAAGTGTAGAAAGAGTAAGATGGGTTTCGAATTATTGTAAATCTTTGGAAAATAAAAAATTAAAAAATAGTCGTTGAAAACTCATATAAATATATTTTTTTGAGTGTTTAGGGAGAAAAAGTATTTGCACAGGAGATGATTAAATGGCAATTTTACAAGAAATTTCAGAAAATCTGCAGAAGGGATACGCACCAAAGGTTACGGAACTTGTCAAACAAGCTTTGAATAACAAATTGGATCCTTTGCAGATTTTAAATGATGGCCTCATAAATGGCATGAACATTGTTGGTGTAAAATTTCGCAATAATGAGATATACGTTCCAGAAGTTTTGATTGCGGCACGTGCAATGTATGCAGGTCTTAATATATTAAGACCTATTCTTACTCAAACAGGAGCCACATATGTAGGAAGAGTCGTCATAGGCACAGTCAAAGGAGATATTCACGACATAGGGAAAAATCTTGTTAAGATGATGATGGAAGGCGCAGGATTTGAAGTTATCGATCTTGGTGTTGACGTATCCCCTGAAAAATTTGTAGATGCTGTTAAAAATTATAAACCAGACATACTTGGAATGTCAGCACTGCTCACAACAACTATGTTAAACATGAAGGACACGATAGAGGCGCTGAAGAGTGAGAATCTAAGAGATAAAGTGGTTGTCATGGTAGGAGGCGCAGCTGTTACTGAGAGTTACGCTGTTGAGATTGGAGCAAACGGTTATGCGAGAGATTCTGTATCAGCAGTTGAAAGAGCAAAAGAACTTGTTTTAAATTACAAATAAATCAAGGTGATTGACATTGCAAGTGAAGAATTACCAAATTGAGATAGATAAATATCTAGTCTTGAAGTATTTGGGATACAAAGACAAAGTTCCAAAAGATATCTTGGACGAAGTGGGAGAATGCGTGGATGAATCGTACGGATTCATAAAACCTGCAATTTGTTTTGATCAACTTAAGTTCAAATTCAAAGATGGGATACTCTTACCTGACGAGAGCATCATAAAAGTACAATACATCGTTGAGGTTTTAAAGAGATCGGATTACATCGTCATGGCAGTTATGACACTTGGCAAAGAAATAGAGGATAAGATATCCACATTTTTTGCCAGAAACGATTACATGAAGGGTATGATATACGATGTCATCGGAAACGTCGGACTTGAATATATGGGAAAGAGATTCTGGCAAGAATTGGCAGAAGTGGCAAAAAAAGATGGCATTGGAATTACACAGAGTTTGAATCCTGGCACGGGAGGATGGAAAGACATAAAAGATCAAAGCATCATATTCAACAATTTAAACACATCCTTGATAGGCGTTGAACTGACAGACGCTTTTATGATGAAGCCCATGAAGTCTCTTTCTATGGTCTACGGAATCGGAAAGGCCGTTAAGACCTCGCTTGTGGATCACGACTGCGCTGAATGTCCGCTTATCGATTGCCCATATCGCAAAGAGGTAGCTAAATGCATAAACTAAAAGTCAATTACACTTTACGTGGAAAAGAGATTCAAAAAGATTTAGAAGTCGGAGATGGGGCAAATCTTTTTGAATTTCTTATATCTAATGGCATATATGTGCCGAGCACATGCGGAGGCAGACACATCTGCGGCAAGTGTAAAGTGGAAGTCAGTACAGATCAAAAAACTGGCAAAGATGAAGAGAGATTCCTTACAGATTCAGAAAAGCAAATGCATATACGCCTTGCGTGCTTTGTTAAAGTTGATTCTGACATGGAAGTGCGTGTGCCGGCAGAAAAACAGGCCAACATCCTAACAGAAGGCATGTATGCCTTAAGAGATGTTAATCCAAGAATCAAAAAAAGAAGTCTGATACTTTCAAAGCCATCGTTACAAGATCAAAGAGATGACCTTAAAAGAATAACGGACGAAATCGGAGACGTAAAAGTGCCACTTAACGTTTTGAAAAAGATACCGGTTATCCTTGAAAACAACGACCACAGAATAAAATACGTTACACGCAAAGGTGAACTCATCTCAGTTGAACCTTTTGAATCAAACAAAGTTTACGGCATAGCAGTTGACATAGGGACCACAACAATAGCGGCGTATTTAGAAGATCTGAGAAGCGGCGAAAAAATAGACGTGTATTCATCCATGAATCCCCAGAGGATATTTGGAGCCGACGTCATAACAAGAATAGATCACACGATAAGAAAGGCAGAAGGATTAGATGAGATCCAAAAGGTTATGACGGAAGAACTAAACAAAATAGTGGATGAATTTTGCAAAAGAAACGGAATAGATGTAGAAAATGTCTATGAGATAGCCATAGCCGGAAATACCACGATGATCCACCTTGCATTTGGAATACCGGCTAAAAATATAGCAAATGCGCCATTTATACCGGCATTTACCTCTGCAATAGAAATAAAAGCGAATGAAATAGGTGTCAAGATAAACCCGCAAGGATACATCTTATCCTTGCCATCCGTTGCATCTTACATTGGTGCTGACATAGTGGCAGATATCCTCTCAAGCAGAATGTACGAAAAAGATGAAATTTCATTGTTGCTTGACATAGGCACAAACGGAGAAATAGTACTTGGAAACAAAGACAAACTCGTTGCATGCTCGGCCGCGGCTGGACCGGCTTTCGAAGGCACGGAAATAACCTTCGGTACAGGCGGCGTGATAGGTGCGATAGACCATGTGGATCTGACGAAGCATCCTGCCTACACAACCATAGGAGGCGAGGCACCATCCGGCATATGCGGATCTGGCATCGTCGATGCGATAAGTGAAATGACAAAATTTGGAATAATCGACACAACCGGCAAAATGTGCTCCAAAGATGAGATTAACCTCGATGGCGATATCTCGCAGAGGATCATTCAATACAAAGGGGAACCTGCCTTTTTGATAGACGATAAAATATGCATAACCCAAGGAGACGTAAGACAGATCCAACTTGCAAAAGGCGCCATATATGCGGGAATCAAAGTACTCATGAAAAAAGCAGGCATAAATTTTGAAGACATAAAAAAAGTTTACATAGCGGGAGGATTTGGAAATTACATAGATCCAGACGCTGCCTCCCAGATAGGACTCATTCCAAAATCTCTCACAGACAAAGTCATCCAGATAGGAAATGCGGCCGGTTCAGGCGCGATAATGGCTCTTGTCTCGGACAACGAACTAAAAACTGCAATTGAAATAGCAAAGCGGGTTGAATACATAGAACTTTCGAACACAGATGAATTTCAGGAAGAGTTCATGAATGGAATGTACTTTTGAAGGAGGAGAATATGACAAAAGTGGTAGTTGATCCGGGGATATGCGGATTTTCCATAACGATTCAGGCAACAAGTGAAGACATGCAGCATGTGAGATTAAAGATATCGACCGAGTGTCCCAACATAAAAGAAGTGATAGGAGAAATAGAAGCGCACGAATTCGATGCTTTCAAAGAAGTCTTTGTCAAACTGGATAAATCAGATACATACACCATACTTACACCGCACATTCCTCATCCGATGTGTTTGATTTATGCAGGCATACTCAAGGCAATCGAAACCGAAACAGATCTGGCACTTCCCAAAGATTGTCACATAACAATTGAGAAGGAGGCAAAGTGATGAAAACCTTACTTTTCGACGTCATAAAGGGTAAAAAGGCAAAAAGAGTACCATGGGTACCGTTTGTCGGAGTTCATGGAGGATACCTCATAGGTTTAGGTGCAGATGAATACCTTAAATCTTCAGACAAAATTGTAGAAGGAATATCTACGGCCATTCAAAGATACAGACCGGATGGAATACCTGTGGCATTTGACCTTCAAATAGAGGCAGAAGCTTTAGGATGTGAACTTATATGGAGCAAAAACTCTCCTCCATCCGTCTCGACACATCCTCTCGAACGTGGAATTCAGATTGATTCATTAAAAGTGCCATCCGAAAAAGACGGAAGAATTCCCGTAATCATGGATGCACTCAAAAGGCTCAAAGAAAAATACACAGACATCGCTATTTATGGACTCGTGACGGGACCTCTCACCCTCGCGATGCATCTTGCCGGAACAGATCTTCTCATGAACATGCTTTTAGATCCTGAAAATGTCGAAAAAGTCATCTCCTTTTCCTGTGACGTTGCAACAAAGATGTCTCAGTATTACTCAAAAAACGGTGCGGATGTTATAGCCATAGTAGATCCGACCGTCTCTCTTATCTCTCCACAGACATTTGATCAATTTCTGACAGAGCCATACAAAAAAATATTCAACTTCATAAAATCCGAAAATAAAATTTCAGCTTCATTTGCCTGTGGCGATGCAAGAAAAGTGATCGAGCCGATATGCAAGACACACCCCGACAGTTTTCACGCAGATGAAAACGTACCGCTTTCGATGCTTCGGGACTCAACCCAAAAGTACAACATTTCCTTCGGAGGCAACATACCACTTGCGACGGTTTTATTCAACGGAAACGAAACACTGTCCCAAAAAGTCGCGGCGGAATGCATCTATGAATCCGGAATAAACAGATTTGTCCTGGCTCCGGGATGTGACCTGCTCTACGATACGCCTCCAAAAAATCTTGAAGCTGTAGGTGAAGTGGTCCACGATGTACCGATAGAAAAAATAGGAGCATACATAACCGAAAAAGCATCTCAAATCGTTGAAGAAGAAATAGCGCCATACAAAGTACCTGATTACACATCCTTAGATCATGTGGTCGTCGATGTCATAACGATAAACGCAGACACGTGTGCCGCATGCAAATACATGGTTGAAGCGGTCAAAAGCATAGGAGATAAATTCATGGCAATACCGCCATTTGAATGGTCCGAGCATAGACTCTCCGAAAAGACAACTCTTTCGATGATAAAAACATTTGGACTGAAACAGATACCATCCATAGTCATAAATGGGAAAATCGCATTCGAAGGGATAGTGCCAACGCACGATGAACTTGTAAAAAAGATAAGAGAAGCGTCTGAAAGGAAAAGAAAATGAGAAACCTTTACATAATAGGAGGATTTCTTGGATCTGGAAAAACGACGATGATCTCGAAATTCACCAAAAGGCTTTTAGACAAAGGGAAAAAAGTGGGCGTAATAGTCAACGATTTCTCCACACCATTAGTCGACGAAAGATATCTAACCCAGCTTGGTGCTCAGGCAGAGCAGGTGTCAGGAGAGTGCGTGTGTCACACGACAGCGGCTGTAAATGAAGCGTTAGACAAGATGAAAGACAAAGATGAAATCTTTCTTGAGCCGATAGGCACACATTTAGATGTTGCGAGTGCAATCTTGCCTGACATAATACCGCACGCAGCGGATCTCGTCGTAAGGCCTGTTGTGATCCTTGTTGATGGAAAAAGATTAAACGAAATCCTCAAAAAAGATAAAGCATACATCCTTGAATTCATATTCCAGCAGCTCCAATCGGCGGACATAATCTTCGTCAATAAAGCAGATCTCATGAACAAGGATGAGATAAAAGATGTAACAGAATTCTTTGAGAAAAAGAAAGCGCAATTCATCTTTGGAAGTGCACTTAACGATGAGAATACAGATGAATTGTTTGAATTGCTCGAAGGGAAAAGCAAATGGGAAGAGAAAAGAATTGGGAAAGGTGAACAGGCACTTTTCACCCATTACGAGACCTATGTGAAATTGCAGGCACGTATGAAATGGGTGAATCTTTACTTTACGATAAAAGCGGATCATAAAATTATAACGGATAGAATCGTCAGAACCCTCAAAGAGAACCTAAAAGATAATTCATATCTGGGCCATCTCAAGATTATGGTGATATCCAAAGAAGGGTATGTCAAGTTAAACCTTACGAGTTGGGCTGAAGAGCCGCAAATAACAGAGAGGGTTTATCTCGATAAAGGAAAGTGGAAAGTTATCGTTAATATGAGACTTGAGGCGGATGAAGATTTAATAGATAAAGCACTTGAGGTGCTGTTTGACGAACTATCCACTTACGAGATTGAGATCACAAACAAAGAAGTTATAATTCCCTTGCTAAAATGGGGAGCATCACACAATTCAGAAACTCTTAAATTGAATTCACTTCAAAAATAAAAAGTATGAAAGAAAGTGGTGAATAGTATGGATGTTTATCTTGTAGGTCATTCCCATATTGATGCTGTGTGGCTCTGGGACAAAGAAGAGACGAAAAAAGTTTGCAAGAATACTTTTGAAAGTGTTTTGAATCTTTTAGGCAAACATGATGATTTTTATTACTGTCAAAGTACAGCGCAATTTTATGAATGGATTGAGAAAGAGACTCCTCAACTTTTTGAGAAGATAAAACGGTATATTAAAGATGGAAAATGGGAAATAGTTGGTGGTATGTGGGTTGAAAGTGATGCCAATCTTCCATCAGGAGAATCGTTGGTAAGGCAGATTTTATTAGGCAAGAATTATTTTAGGGATAAATTCGGTGTGAATGTAAATGTCGGCTGGCTTCCAGATACATTTGGGTATTGTTGGACACTTCCCCAATTATTCAAAAAAGCTGGAATAGATTATTTTCTTACATCAAAACTCAATTGGGAAACAACCTTACCTTTTCCTTATGTAATGTTCTGGTGGCAGTCACCAGATGGTTCAAAAGTCTTATCATGCGTAACTCCTGGAGGTTACAATAACACTTCTTTTGGTGCTGTTAAAGGGCAATGCAAAGTTGCTATAGACAAACAGCCAGAGCTTACTTCAATTTTATTACCATATGGTGAAGGTGACCATGGTGGTGGGTTAAACGATGAAATGATAAATGACGTATTGAAAAATAATGATAAATCGCTTAAAATATTTTTTACCTCTGCCTTGCAAGCTTTCAAAAGCATTGAGAAAGATGCAGGTAAGTTTTTACCTATTTATAATGATGAACTTTATTTAAATACCCATCAAGGAACTTACACAACACAAGGTGGAATTAAAAGGTTAAATAGGAAAGGAGAAGTTGTTCTTGATTTAAGCGAACGATTTGCGACGATAGCGTATTTATTTGGTGAAAGATATCCGGATGAAGCATTTTATGATGTATGGAAAAAGCTTTTATTCAATCAGTTTCATGATGATCTTGCAGGTTCATCCATAGAGAAAGTTTATAAAGACGCAGAAGATGATTTCAATCATATATTTAACATTACTGATAGAATTATTTATAGATCTTTGAAAACAATATCTTCGAATATTAATACCCAAGATAATTCTATTGTTGTTTTTAATCCTTCAAATTGGTCAAGAACAGGCGAAGTTAAAATTCCACTTGCATCGCTTAAATATGAAAATGTTTGCATAGAAGATGAAGATGGCACTATAATTCCTCACCAAATAATCGAAGAAGAAAAAGAAAATTACCTACTATTCTTAGCAAGTGAAATTCCAGGAGTTGGTTATAGAGTATATCAATTAAAACAAAATGAAGAACGATCAAAAATAGCAGATACGACTTTAAAAGTCAGAGATTATATTCTTGAAAATGAGTTCTTCAAGGTTGAATTATCTTCACGCACTGGCCTTGTTACAAGTGTATACGATAAAATAGAACAAGAAGAAGTATTAGCAAAGGCAAATCCAAATTTATTTTATGTGTATCAAGATGAAACACTAACTGAAGGAGCGTGGAATATACACATAGGAAAATTGAAAAAATTAGGTAAGCCTTTATCTATGAAAGTAATTGAAGAAGGTCCTGTTAGAGTAACTATTGAAACAACATACGTTTATAAAGAAGAAAATTGTGAGGACAGTTTACTTAAAGTTAAAACTACATTGTACAAAGGTATACCTCAAATTTTCTTTGATCTTTATATTAATTGGCATGCAAAATACAAACTTATAAAAGTCGGTTTTAAGGTTAAAGGTCATGCTGAATTCGTAACATATGAAATACCATATGGATACATAAAAAGACGTGTATCTGATTCTGAAGAAGTTACTCCCCAAGAAAGAGAAAAAGAGGAAGTATCAGCTCAAAAATGGGTTGATTATACTCCTATGAGAGGTAAATACGGAATCAGTTTATTAAATGATTGCAAGTATGGATTTGATGTTAAAAACGATGTTCTTAGAATGACTCTTTTAAGGAGTGTTGAAGTACCTGATCCCTTAACACAACCAGAAGAAGGACTAAAAACATTTTCTAAAACATTTACTGATCAAGGAGAGCATAAAATAAGATATGCATTGTATCCTCATAAAAATAATTGGAAAGAATTTATGATCCCACAAGTAGCCTACGATTTCAACACACCTCTTCAATATGTAATTGAGAATGCACATGATGGTAAATTTCAAAAAGCAGGATCTTTTATTTCTGTCAATAATGGGAAAAATGTTATCATTAGTGCCATAAAAAAATCAGAAAGATCTGATGCAATAATAATTAGATTGTATGAAACAAAGGGGCAAGAGAGTTCAATTCAAATCTCGTCAATATTTCCTTTAAGTGAGGTATGGGAAACAGATTTGTTAGAGAATCCCATCACAACAATTAAATTGGTTTCTGAAAATTCATTTTCTGTGGATGTAAAAAAGTTTGAAATAAAAACTTTATCTTTAAAGTTAAAGTTAGAAGGTAATTCATGAATAATTGTTTAATTGGAATAGACATAGGCGGTACAAAGACGGCGATCATCGTCGGAAATGAAGGGCTCGAAATCATAAAGCGCTATGAATTTTCAACAAAGCCCCAATCTGGCTTCTCGAATTTTTTTGATAGATTGTTGAATCATCTTTCCAAGATAGATCATCCCATCGATGCCATAGGAGTGTCGGTAGGGGGACCTTTAGACGTTGGAAAGGGGATAATTTACAATCCGCCGCACCTTGAGTGGGGAAATGTAAACTTACGTGATGAGATTAGAAAGCATTTCACATGTCCTGTCAGAATAGAACACGATGCGAAGGCAGGGGCTCTAGCGGAATTTGAACTTGGAGCGGGAAGAGGATTCAGAAACATAATCTTTCTTACGCTCGGGACAGGCCTTGGGGCTGGAATAATCATAAATGGAGAGATATACAGAGGATCGTCGGGAATGGCGGGCGAGGTTGGCCACATAAGGATAGCAGAAGATGGATCTGAAGTTTACGGAAAGGCCGGATCTTGGGAATCTTACTGCAGCGGAGATGGCATTGCCAGACTTGCGAATTATCTCTTTCCGGATCATTTTTCCAAAGAAATCACGACCCAGGACATTTCTAAAATGGTCTTATCGGGAGACGAAAAATCGATAGAGATTTTAAAAACAAGCGGAAGGTATCTTGGAATAGGACTTGCGAATCTTTTCGACATTTTCGATCCTGACAGGATAATTCTTGGAAGTTTAAGTTTGCGCCTTCCGGATATTTGGCTTGAGGAGGCCAAGAGCACGCTTGTCAAAGAGACGCTTGACACGGAAGCGGTGAAAAAAGTGGTTAAGTCGATGCTTGGCGAAAAGATAGGAGATTATGCCGCTTTGATAACTGCCTTCAAAGCTTTAAAGGAGGAAAGAAATGGATCTTGAAGAACTGGTCAAAGAGGCGTTTGAAGAAGGTATTCACGTTAAGGAAAGATTTCTAAAAGAGAATATCGGCAAAATGATCGATACTTCGTCCAAAATCGTTGAGAGGATAAAGCATGGCGGTGGTGTCTTTTTCATGGGTAACGGTGGAAGTGCGGCAGATGCCGCACATCTTTCCGCAGAACTCGTGGGAAGATTTTACATAAATAGAGTGCCGATAAGATCCGCATCTTTTGCGTCTAACTTATCTATTCTTACCGAAATACCCAATGATTTTGGGTTTGAATATTTGTTCGAGCGCCAGGTAGAAGCCTACGTCAAACCTGAAGATGTCGTTATCGGAATAAGCACAAGTGGTAAATCTTTGAATGTCATTCGGGCTTTGAAAAAGACAAAAGAAATTGGGGCCTTTACCGTGGGATTTACGGGAAGATATGGTGATGAGATGAAGATTTGCGATGTGCTTTTTACGGTCGACTCAGATAAAACTCCACGCATTCAAGAAACACATATCTTGTTGGGTCATACTTTGTGCCAGTTGATCGAGTACGAACTCTTTGGAGATGGTAAATCATGATGAATTACAAAGGGAAATACAACATCGTTGATCTGGGTAAGGTGAAGACTTATTCGCTTTTTACAAGACCAAGTGAGGTGAGTTTAGATAACCTTATAGATCTAAACAAAATTGTAAACGAACCTCCCAAATATTTTTCTCAAGAAATAGATACTCTTGTCACTGAGATTGTCAACGCGAGAAAGCATGGAAAGCCTGTGATAGTTTTCTCGGGTGCCCATGCGGTAAAAAACGGTCTGTCGCCGATATACAACGACCTTATAAAGCGTGGCATGATAACTGCCTTTGCAAGCAATGGTGCATTTACGATACACGATTTTGAACTGGCACTTGCCGGTAAAACTTCTGAAAATGTGCCCAATGCCCTTGAAAAAGGTCTCTTCGGCTTTGCCGAGGAGACAAACAGGTACATAAACGAGGCTTTAATTCATGGAAATAAACTCAAAATAGGATACGGTGAATCAATGGGCAGGTTAATGTCCGGTGAGATATTTCCTCAACATGTTGATTTTCCGCACAAAGAGATCTCAGTTCAATACAACGCTTTTGTCAACGATGTCCCATTTTGCGCGCATTGCGCGATAGGAGACGATATCTACCATACCACAAGGTATTTCGATGGAGAGGCCATAGGAGGATGCTCCGGACGTGATTTTTTGATCTTCGCCAATGAAGTAACGAAACTGACAGATGGCGGTGTATGTTTAATTATAGGCTCTGCGGTAATTGGAGTTGAGGCGTATTTGAAGGCCTTTTCCATAGCGGCCAATATTGGAAAGGTACCAAATAAAATAATCACGGCAGACTTTGATCTAAGAGAGGCAAATATTTCCGATGCGCAAATGAGCAAAAAAGATCAGCCAACTTATTATTTCAGAGACATAAAATCCATTGTTGTGAGAATTCCGAATGCTTTCAACGGCAGAGGATATTACATAAAAGGCGATCAAAACCTGACTCTGCCAGCACTTTACAAACTCATAATGGAAAAGATCTGATAATCCATGAAAAAAAAAGTGCTCGTGATAGGCGATCTTTTCTTGGATCACTATTTTTATTACGATCCCAATCTTGGATCCCCAAGCCTTGAAACAGGAATAAAGCCTGTTATTGCTATTAGGGAATCGTTCGCGCCGGGTGCTGCCGGAAATGTGGCAAAAGATCTTGCGCTTTTGGGGGCAGATGTGAAAATCGTAAGCGTAATCGGAGATGATGGAAATGGATTTGAACTTGTAAGAGCGCTTAAAGCAAGGAAGGTTGATACAAAATTTTTGGTAATCACCTCCGAAAGATCCACGCCGGTTTATTCTAAATTCATAAATATAGAAACAAACAGAGAGGACCTCCAGCGCGTCGACCTTCTGCCGATAAAACCAATAGATGAAAACACTTCCGACAAAATTATCAAATACATGGGTCAAAATTTGGAATGGGCAGATTCGGTTGTAATTCTTGATCAAATGGAAGATCCGCAAATAGGCATTTTGACAAAGAAAGTCGAAGAATTCATCGACACGGCAAAAAGCAAATATTCAAAGTCATTCTTTGTCGATTCGAGAAGCAGACCTTATGATTTTGAAGGCTACATTCTAAAGCCGAATCTCACAGAATTCGAAAAAATAGCCTCTTACCTACATTTAGTAGATGATCCGGATTTGCCATCGCAAATAACTGTCCAGCGTTATGCCACAAAAGTGTCCCAGACGCTTGGATCGAATTTGGTCATAACGGCGAGCGAAGACGGGGCGTATGTTGTAGAAGGTGAAAAGATCTTCAGAATCTTTTCGATGCCCGTTGAGGTTGTGGACGTTACAGGTGCCGGCGATGCCTTCATGGCTGCCATGGCAATAAGCAAAATAGATGGAAGAGCACTTTTAGAATCCGCATCTTACGGGCTAAAGGCCGGCAATTTGTGTGTAAGAGAGCGTGGAACGGGAGAGATTGGAATAGAAGACCTTAACAGATCGCCTGATCCGAAGATCGAAGAGGTTTTATCAAAAGAGATATTTGTAAATCATCCAAAAAATGCCAGAAATTTCAAATTCGCGCTTTTTGATTTTGACGGAACGCTTTCCCTTCTGAGAGAGGGATGGCAGAAGATAATGAAAGATGTCATGATCGAAGAAATAACCGGCGGCAAGACATTGCCCGAAGATGAGTTATCAAAGATAGAAAGGGAAGTCGAAGATTACATAGAAAGCACGACGGGCCAGCAGACCATATTGCAGATGATGGATCTCGTAAAGATGGTCGAAAGTTATAACCTTGTGCCAAGAGAAATGATAAAAACACCCACACAGTACAAAAGCATTTACAATCAAAGGTTAAAAAAGATTGTAAGGGGAAGGATCGACAAAAGTCAGTCGAAAAGATATTTGTTGAGAGGTGCTTACGAGTTTTTGGAAGACCTCAAAGATCATGGTATAAAGATGCTCTTATCCTCTGGTACAGATCTCGAAGATGTCGTGGAAGAGGCAGGAATTCTTGGCATAAAGGATTTCTTCAATGAAATATACGGAGCCGTCGGCGCAGATTATAAAAATCACACGAAAGAAATGGTCATAAGACATTTGATCGATGAAAACAAGATCAAAGGATCGGAACTTGTTATATTTGGAGATGGTCCGGTCGAAATTTCCATCGGAAAAGATGTCGGATCATTCACAGTTGGTGTTGCTTCAGACGAAAAAAGAGGATCCGGATGGAATCTTAAGAAGTTTAAACGCCTCAAAAGCACCGGTGCGGATATTTTGATACCGGACTTTACCGTGCGTGACGATCTCGAAATTATATTGGGGATGAAAGAGGATGGATGATATTTTAGAAAAATTTTTATGGGGTGTGGCGACTTCATCATATCAGATTGAAGGATCACCTTTAGCAGACGGATCGGGTCCTTCGATATGGCATAGGTTTTCGCACACGCCAGGTACAACTTGCAACGGTGATACAGGTGATATGGCATGTGATCATTACAATCGATGCAAAGCGGATGTTCAACTTATCAAATCGCTTGGATTCACAGCATACAGATTTTCCATTTCATGGCCAAGGATTTTTCCTTACGGCAAAGGCAAAGTAAATGAAAAAGGAATGGATTTTTACGATAAACTCGTCGATGAGTTATTAAAGGCAGAAATCGTTCCGTTTGCGACACTGTATCACTGGGATCTTCCCGCTGCACTGCAGGATCTTGGAGGATGGACAAACAGGGATGTAGCGAATTGGTTTGGAGACTACGCCGATTATCTTTTTCAAAGGCTTGGAGACAGGGTAAAATACTGGAGCACGATAAATGAACCATGGGTTATAGCGGTTATGGGATATATGTACGGAGTACACGCACCGGGCATAAAAGATATGTTTGCCGCTTTCTCCGCCATTCACAATCAACTTAGATCTCACTCGAATGCTGTTAGAGCCTTTCGAGAAAGAAACGTAAATGGAAAGATAGGAATAACTCTTTCTAACAGAAATCATCATAGTGCATCTGATGATCAAAAAGATTTGAACGCCACAAAAATCGCAAATGCATTTTTTAATTACCCACTTTTCCTTGAACCGATTTTCAATGGATCTTATCCCAAAGAAATGGATTATCTTATAGATGCTTACATGCCAAAAGGATATGAAAAAGACCTTGATGAGATGAAAACACCGATTGATTTTGTCATAAACTATTACTCAAAAGGTATAGCGTCATTTGATAAAGATGATCCTCTCGGATTTAAAAGTAAGGTATATCAAGATAACGCAAATGTATATTTTGATTTTTACCGATTTCTCAAAAATCTTCAAGATACTTACGATTTAAGGGAAATGTACTTTACGATAGGCGGCATCGATTGTGCCGACATGGTTGAAAATGGAAAAGTTCACGATAAAAAAAGAATAGATTTTCTTAAATCACAAAGAGAAATGGTTGTAAAAGCAGTCAAAGACGGTTTAAAATTAAAAGGGTGCTTTATATGGTCTTTGATGGACAATTTCGAATGGTCCTTTGGATATTCAAAAAGATTTGGTATAGTTTACGTTGATTACAAAACTCAAAAAAGAATTGTAAAGGACAGTGGCAGGATGCAAATAAGGGGTGATTGATTTGAACAAAAGATCTATCGTTTATGGAGGGATATTGTTGGCCGTGGGATTGGTGCTTTCTATCGTTATTCACTCAATAGGAGGCCAACAATTCGGAACGATCTTTGGCCCTTTGAATTTCGTGGCACTCACAACTGGCATAGTGGCAGGGCCGTGGGTAGGACTAAGCGTAGGGATAGTTTTGCCACTTTTGAGCAGTGTACTTTTTGGCATGCCACCTTTAATGCCTCCTATCGCAGTCTTTATGGCTTTGCAACTTGGGACTTATGGGATTCTTACAGGTTTATTTGAAAGGCGCCGTATGAACGTCTATCTTAACCTTGCAATTTCCATAGTAGCCGGTGGAGTGGTTTATTCACTCGGATATTACGTCATAGGATACATGGTCGGAATTCATCTTCAGCCACTTACGGCAATTTTATTGAGTTTTTCCCTCGGACTTCCGGGCATCGTCATTCAATTCCTTTTGATTCCGGCAATAAGATATTCCATCAAGCGTGCAAGAAAATCATGATAGACATACTCGGCGGTGCATTCAGAGACATCCTATTCTACGGACAAGTCCATGCAGAGGATGTGATCGAAATGCCAGGAGGCACGGGATACAACGTTTTTGCAGGATTACGCGAAATTGGAATAGAATCGGTCTTTCACTGTGCCATCGGAGATGATTGGCCTTTTGAAAATCTAAGACATGTAAGAGGAAAGAGTGGTATCTTTGTCTGCAGAAATGAAACAGAGATACTTGCAGTCTACAGAGGAGTTAATTTAGATCCGCCGGTCGAAGAGATCAAATCAAAGATTCTCTTTTCAACCTTTGAATGTGGAGGAAGCACATTTGAAAAATACGCGAGAGCGATGAAAAACTCAGGTGGAATGGTTATCCTCGATCCTTCCCCTGTTTTCGAATGGAAAAAGGAATACGCAGATCTTTGCGATCTTTTGATCCCCAACGAAAATGAATTTGAAAGTATCTCTTCTTTAGAATTCAAAAAGGTTTTCCTCAAACTTGGTGAAAATGGCGGTAAATATATCCAAGATACCGTCGAGATATCCAAAAATATCTCTAAAAAGGGAAAATTCCCTCTTGGATGCGGAGATGCTTTTGATGTTGCCGTCATCTACGGCCTTTTAACTGGAAAAAGTCCGGAAAAAACTTTAGAAATGGCCGTTGATTTGGGCCAAAGTGTCTCTTTTTTGCGTGGCAGTTCTTCTGCCGTAGTTGAAGCGGTCAAAACCGCGAAAAAGTGTTTCTTCAAAACAACTGAAAAATAAGGAAAATTTTGACTTCCAAGATCGCGTTTTTTAGGGGGGGTAAGATAGGGGTGAGTATGATCATACCCGAGGGTGTCCAAAAGTAAAAATGTGGTGATTTTGGAGCGAAATGCTGGAAACAGTTGCTGCGCAAGGGATTGCGTGATCTGAAATTTGGAAAATTGAGAATTTTGCTACAAAAATTTACAATCATTTTACCAACAATTCTTCAAATATTATTCTTTATGGATCGTGAATGCAATAAAAGTCGATGATGTAACCATAAAAACGTTTTTTATAAACAAAATATACATATAAAATCTCATTCAAAAAATTTAATTTTATTTTTTTATAACTTCTTGTTGACTTTGAAAATCATTTGTGATATAATCTATACCAAAGTAGTCCTATTTAGGAGGTGTGTCATGAAGAAAGTTATAATTATCATTTCGATGGTTATTTTGTTGGCAGCTTTTGGAATGGCTCAATCTTGGTCGACTAATTCGACTAATACATCAACTCACACAAATTCAATTGCAAATACATCCGGTTATACCATAAACATATCTTACAAATCAGGAATTGGACACTACCTTGTCAGTTCAAATGGAATGACGCTCTACTATTTCACAGAAAATGTCGATGGAAAAACTTTCAACGGATCTTACTTTAATTTCTGGAGTCCGTTTTACGTTTCTCAAATATCTGTGCCTAAAGGGTTAAATCCAAAAGATTTTTCAGTTGTAACTGGCGGAAACGGAAAGCCTCAGATAGCTTACAAAGGATGGCCTCTTTATTATTACATAGGTGATAGTAAACCGGGAGAGACAAACGGTCAGGGTTTTAAAGGATTGTGGTACGTTATGAAACCGGACTATACGGTCATGATAGCCACAAATTCAAAAATAGGAAATTATCTTGTAAATGCGGATGGAATGGCGCTCTACTACCTTCAAGGAGAAACGATAAATGACCTGAAATGTAACGGGATGTGCCTTTCTTTCTGGCCGGCTTTCAACGTGTCGGAAATCGTGGTACCGTCAGGTTTAAAGGCTTCTTATTTTAAAATTTTTACAGGAGTGAACGGGAAAAGTCAGATGTCTTACGACGGATTGCCGCTCCATTACTTTATAAGAGATGCAAAGCGCGGAGATATAACGGGAAATAACCTTAGAGATCCTTTCGGATTATGGCATGCGGTGCTTTTAAATTCACAAGTTTCTGCTCAACAGAGCACTACTTCTAACAACACCAACACATCTTCTCAAACCAATACATCGGTTCCTTCTTATAACAGCGGTTACTGATAAACTAATTTGTCATAGTTTGTTCGATGAGCAAATCTTCTAATTCGAGGATTTGCTCATTATTTTGGAAACGGAAAGATCATCAATGGTAAGAACGGAAGATGGGACACAACAAGTAAAATTATAAAGGCCGAGAACATGTACCAAGTCATGCTCAATTTCCTAAAAACATTCTTTAATTTAACCGGTGCTTTTGTAAATCTTATCGTTATCCCGCAAAAGACAAGCCATGCTTCGAAAGCAACCAAAGTCCAGTTGACATAATTTGCAAGCGATTCGAAAAACAAAAGATGGAGTGAGACAGCGGTAAACGCAGACATGTTTCCAACGTAATGTATGTAATGCCATGCACTTTCCATTTTTCTTAGCCATTTGAATTTTCTCTTTCCAAAGAAAATTTTTGCCAGCAAATTAATAGTTACGTAAAGATTGGCAATCAAAAACAAAGAAGCCGCAACTAGTCCCCAGGATAAGCCAATCAAAACCATAGAATGTAAATCCTTTCATGATATTTTTCGTATATTATACTACTAAATTCTGTTTAAAAGTGAAATACACCGAGAGAAATGCCTTCTTTTATGATCCTTGTCACGACTCATGACTTTTAAAGTTAATCCCAAAATTGAAATTGGTAGTTTAAACGATTAAAAATTAGAAAACATGAGTAAAACAGAGGAAAACAAGATTAATTGAGTAATAACATCTATTATCATAGATAATTACCGAATATCGTGTTTTTAGTGTCAGACATGTTGTGGTATTATCTTTATGTAAATGTTTTCATAATGATAACAGTTCCATTTCGTACGTTTCATGGTTAAGAGGTAAGGAAAGCAATTTTAAGTGGAGGTGACATAGTGTGAAACAATTAAGTAGGAATTTGTTCATCGTTTTTACACTTATAACTTTGCTTGGATTAACGATCTTCGCCTCGGCAACTTACTCTATTGTGCAAGAATACGGACCTGGCATAGTTAATTGGGGAACCAACGTTAAGTATGGAGGCGTTCTTAAAGAAGTAATGCCATGGGGACCCCAAACTTTGAATTTCAATCCTTTCGTACCAACCAATCTTCCGACACATGCCATATACGAGCCACTCTTTTACGTTAACATGCTGAATGGCGACACGACAAATTTGTTAGGCACTTCTTACAAATTCGAAGATAACAATCTTAAACTCGTCATAACAACAAGAAGTGGTGTTAAATGGTCAGACGGTACGCCTTTCACCGCACAAGATGTTGCTTTCACATTTAACTACATAAAAAAATATCCTGCAATAGATGGCTATGGCATATGGTCTAACATATCAAATGTCCAAAGTGTTGAAGCGAGCGGTACTAACACGGTCGTTTTCACATTCTCAAAGCCAAACGTTGCTTTATTTCCGTTCATAGCAAGTCAGCCGATAGTGCCGGAGCACATATGGTCAAATATCAAAGACCCGTCTACTTACACGAATCCAAACCCAGTCGGAACCGGACCATTTTTACTCAAGAGTTTTTCACCGGATAAGGTTGTACTTGTTAAAAACTCGAATTACTGGATGACGGGTAGACCTTACATTGACGAAGTGGATGTCTCATATGTGGTATCAAATACGACGGCTTACCTTTACATGTTAAAGCACGAAGCTGATTGGTCTTTCCTTTTTGCTCCGGATCCCGTAAAAACTTTTGTTGAAAAAGATCCCTCAGTTAACAGTATATGGTGGCCTACTTACAGTGTAAACGGAATGGTTTTGAATACACAGAAATATCCTCTTGATAACTCGATCTTTAGAAGAGCCATTTCAATAGCAATAAACAAGAACGAACTCGAAAAGGAAGTCTATTTTGGAACAGGCGGTTATGATCCAAATCAGGCAGGATTGATACCCACTCAATACAGTTGGATGGATCCGTCTCTTGAGGCGACGAACAATTATCTAAACACTTATAATCCTCAAGAAGCCCAAAAATTACTTGCTTCGATAGGATTCGTTAAAAATTCTTCCGGCCAACTTGTAGGTCCGAATGGTAAAGTGGTGCCAACTCTTAATCTTGTTGTGTGTGCAGGTTGTACTGACTTTGTTTCAATGGCTGGAATAATTTCTCAAGATCTCAAGGCAATCGGAATAAGCACTAGTGTAAGCCAACAGGCCGGCGGCACATATATGGGCAGTATAACAACTGGGACATATGACATGGTAATATACTGGGGAATCGGCGGAGGCCCGACTCCATATTACGAATATTACACCAACTTAAATCCAGCCTTTTCGGCTTCCAAACTTGGTGAACCTGTGATTTCAGATATTTCTCGATACACAAATCCAATCATAACAGAGGCTTTGAAAGAATATGCCGGTACGACAGATTTGACAGTTCAAAAACAAGCCATATACAAAATTGAACGTGTGTTTCTTGATGAGATGCCGTATATATCCTTGACCAACAGAACTAATTTCAACATATACAACGAATCGATGATAACCGGCTTCCCATCTAACACATATCCGTATTCCGCAGGTGGCAGCCCTGGTGCCGCGATAGGCCTTGGCAGTTCGGACCTTTTGATGGCACTCTTGAACGTACATTTGAAGTAAAACTGTATTTTTGACGATCACCGGCAATTTACCGGTGATCGTTTTTAATTATCATAGATTCGAAAGGTCTAATTTCAAACTGTTCTCCATATTTGTCACTTCTCGCGTAATTGCTTAAGATAATTTGCCCTTTTAAATTTTTGTCGAGTACTTTGATTTTATCGGAAAAATTCAGAATTACCGTGATAGCATAATCACTTTCCCTTTTGTAAGCCAAAATGTCATCATCTATGTTTAAAAATTGCATCGTTCCTGATTTAAGAGGTTCATGTGTTTTCCGTTCATGGATCAATTTTTTGTAAAAATGCAAGATTGAATTGGGATCTTCCATTTCTGCTTTAACATTTATCTCTGATTTATTTTCGTTGATCGGTAACCACGGCTCGACATTTGAGAAACCAGCGTATTTCGATGAATCCCATTGCATAGGCGTTCTTGACGGATCGCGCCCGGGTTTCGGCCATAGGCTTTTCCCCCATGGATCCATTATTTTATCCCGAGGTATGTAAGTGTCTTCCATTCCTATTTCTTCTCCATAGTAAATGAAAGGAGTTCCTCTCAAAGTTAAAAGCATCGTCGCGAAGAGTTTTGATATCTTTTTTTTATATTCGATATCGACATTCATCCCATCTGTCATACGGCTTAAAATCCTTCTGTTGTCATGATTGCCGGTAACATAACTTGGCCATGCTCTCGATCCAAAAAAATAATCAAGAGTGCTCACAAGATTTCTTAGGTTAGAAGCATTGAAAGATAAGTTTTCAAGAAAATCTATGTTGAATGCGATGTTAAATCTGCCAGGAATTGTGAACATCAAATAAAGGTATAATCCCATATCGGAAGATATTTCTCCAATACTTGCCCTGTCCTGATAGGAATCCATGAATTTTCTTATCTTTTCAATTTCGATAAGAGTTTCAGGTCGTGCCGTAAATGGATCCCAGTAACAATTATCTCTGGAACTTTCAAACAAGCTCTTCTTTATTTGAGGTCCCTTTATCAGATCTCTTTCGAGGTTCTTATAGAAATGCGATGCGGCATCGAAACGGAATCCGTCAACTCCCAAATCAAGCCAAAAGCGCATAGAATCGTAAACAGCTTTTCTTACATTTTCATTTTGCCAATTTAAATCCGGTTGTTCCTTAGCAAAAAGGTGAAGATAGTATTGTTTTCTGTTTTCATCCCACGTCCAAGCACTTTCCTCTTTTTCACCTGAGAATAACGATATCCAGTTGGTCGGTGGGTTTCCGTCTGGTTTTGGATCTTTCCATATATACCAATCTGATTTTGGATTATTCCTTGAACTTTTTGATTCGATAAACCAGGGATGTTGATCAGACGTATGGTTGTAAACCTGATCTATAACAATACGTATGTGCTTTTTATGAGCATTTTCCAACAAATCTTTAAAATCTTCTATATCCCCAAAAATCGGATCAACGGCATCGTAATCACTTATATCGTAACCAAAGTCGACCATTGGTGATTTGAAAAATGGGCAAATCCATAAAGCATCTATTCCCAGCCAGTTGAAATAATCAAGTTTCTCTTTTATGCCGTTAAGATCTCCAACGCCATCTGAATTGGAATCCTTGAAACTTCTTGGATATATCTGATAGAAGACTCCTTCTTTCCACCATTCCATCTTATTCATCTCCCGTTAGTGACATGCTCCCACCACTTATAGAAGTGGGAGAATTCTTGCTTAAAAAAACGTTAACATCGCCGTTCATCATTGACTATTTGTCATTCACCGTATTTCCCAGTTTTGCTTACTTTACCCCTAAAATACTTCTTTATGTACATGTTATAGGCTATTATAATTGGAATGAAAATTCCTATACCGATCAACATGGCTATCAAACTTTCGTTTGGCGAGACTACATCGACAGCCTTTATGTTCGGTGGTACGATGTATGGGAAGATCTCAACAACTCCGGCGATGAAGATATCAACAACTAACACTAATGTCCAAAAGTATGGTAACTTATCATTTTTCTTTTTGTATGCATTTAAAATTACCATGACAATTGAAAAAGCGGCAAACAGATACAAAGCCGTCAGGATATATTCGTCAGGTCTTGAAAACCAAAATTTCATCTCCGGAAGGTTTAAAAAGTGCAGAGAAATTAAAGCCACAACGGTTAGTATCGTTGAGAGTATTGCAGATACAATCGTTCTCGAATAATTCTTGCGCTGAATTTGACCATCCGTTTTCATTGCCACGTAAGCGGCACCCATCATCATGTAACCAAACAAAAATCCAAATGACAGAACAAATGAAATGGGTGTCAAAAAGTCCCATGGACTTCCGGCAAAACCATTTGGTCCTATTTTTATTCCACCAAAAAGTCCTCCAACGGCAAAACCCTGGCCAAATATAGCCGCAAGACTGCCCGTCCCGAAGAGTGCATCCCAAAGTTTCTTGTTTTTCGAATGATCTCTTACTTCTATGGCAACCGCCCTGAAAATGAGTCCAAAGATGAGGATCATTATCGGAATGTACAAAGCATTCGCACCTATCGCGTAAACCGCCGGAAAGGCTCCAAATAGAATGCCTCCCGCCATGACGAGCCACGTTTCGTTCGCGTCCCAAAACGGGCCAATCAGCGTGATCTCGGTTGAGATACGATTTTCATCTTTGTCAAACAGAGCCCATACACCCATACCGAGATCCATTCCGTCCAATATCGCATAAAGCCCGAGTTCAAAGGCAAGAATTAAAAACCACAGATTTGCAAGGAATTCATGCATTCTTCTTCGCCTCCTTTGTCCAATCCGGTAATGCGCTTTTGAAATCAGGTCCTGCTTTTAATATTTTACGCGTAAACACGACAAAAAGCACAAACAGCGCAACATAAGTCGATATAAATGCCACTAAAGTGGTCATAACCTGTCCCGTGGTAAGATTTGAGATACCCTCCGATGTCTTCATTATACCGTAAATTATCCATGGCTGCCTTCCAACTTCACGTGTTATCCAGCCAAGTTCTGTCGCTATAAATCCAAACGGTAATCCCCAATACCATATTCTCCAGAACCATTTGTGCCTTGAGGTGTTTTCATATTTCAGATTTCCTTTAAACCAATACCAAAGTGCCCATAGCATCATAAAAACCATTATGAAACCAATCAAAACCATCAGTCTAAATGAATAAAACGGTAAAATTATAGGTCCTCTGTCTTGTGCGGGAAAATCTTTAAGACCCTTTACTTGTCCTGTAAAAGATCCGGTATCGAGAAAACTCATGAGGCCTGGAATTGGTGCGTTTATGACAAACAAGTTTGTTTCGGCTTTTCTATTCGGTATAGCTATAAGATGCCATGTCGCTCCTGTGCCGACAGGATTGGTATTCCAGTGTGATTCCATTGCTGCAAGCGTTGCTGGTTGATATTGACCGACTAACTTTCCGGAAAGATCACCTAAGTAAACTTGAACTGGCGTTGCAAAGATTGCAATTATTACAGAAATTTTAAAGATCTTTAAGAAGAATTCGGTATTTTGTTTTTTCAACATGTAATAGGCGCTTATTCCGGCAACAAAGAAGATGGTTGTCTCTATGCATGCAACCCACATGTGCCAGAATGAGATCGTGGCGAATGGGTTCAAAATTGCTTGCAAATAATTTATGGAAGAAACGGATCCATTTACGATCTTGACACCGGTTGGCGTTTGCATCCACGAATTCGCATCCATTATCCACCACGCAGAAAGCGAGGCTCCAAAAGCCACGAGTATAGTCGAAACCAAATGAACGCGTGGAGAGACTCTGTTCCATCCAAAGATGAAGATCGCCAAAAATGCAGATTCAAGCGCAAAAGCCATCGATCCTTCAAAACCTAAAATGTTTCCGAAAAATCCGCCGACAGCACTTGAAAAACCAGCCCAATTTGTGCCAAACTCGAATTCAAGAACAAGGCCACTTGCAACACCAATGCCAAAAGTTAAAATGAAGATCTTCGACCAAAACCTTTCATGTCTGTAATAAACTTCGTTTTTTGTCTTCAACCATGCTATTTCCAATATGACCATCATAAAACTCAAACCAATGCTAAGGAGTGGCCATAACATGTGAAAAGCCGTGGTCACGGCAAATTGAACTCTTGACAAGAAAAGAGGATCCATCTTATGCACCACCTTTTTGGTATAATTTAATTGGAATTGATTTTCATTTTAAATTATAGCATAGGAGATGAAAAATTGTGTATCCGCAATTTCCGGAGTTCAAAGACATAACCATCGAAGACAGAAAATATTTGAATGAAAGCATCTGGAGTTATCAGCCTGAAAATTCCGAATTGACTTTTACAAACCTGTTTATTTGGAAGGATCATTTCAAACTTAAGTGGTCGACGATCAAAAATGTTCCGATATTCATGATAACAAAAGGTGAACCATGCTTTCTTGAACCTGCAGGAATTTTAACTCTCGATGATGTGAAAAAAATCGCTTTTTGGCTGAAAGACAATTACGATTCGAAAGTGCTTTTTTCAAGGGTTAGCCGTCAATTTATTTCCCACCTCGATGGTAATTTTACGATAAATCCTCAAAGAGAGCATTTCGATTACGTGTACAGGGCCGAAGATTTGATAGAACTTGAAGGAAGAAAATACCATTCGAAAAGAAATCATTTGTCAAATTTCAACAAGAATTACCATTATGAGTATAAAAACATGACGCCGGATTATGCCAAGACATCCATAGAATTGGCACAAGAATGGTGCTATGAAAAACGTTGCAAAGACGATATGGATCTGCTTGACGAATTTGAAGCGGCAAAATTAGCCCTTGAGAACTTCGATGATTTAAAAATCGAAGGTGGTGTGTTGATCATAGATAATAATGTAGAAGCCTTTACACTTGCAGAAAGGCTAAACGAACAGACCGTTGTAATTCATGTGGAAAAAGCCAATAAGATCTTTGATGGTATTTACGTCGCTATAAATAACCTTTTTTGCAAACATAATCTAAAACCAGGCATGTTTGTGAATAGAGAACAAGATCTTGGCGATGAAGGATTGAGAAAGGCAAAATTGTCCTATTTTCCGGATCATATGATCGAAAAATTTTCTGTCTCGGCGATTATAACAAACTGATTTTAAATTAAAAACGGCAAGAAATCAACGATGAAGATTTTGAGTTAACTTTGTTTTTACCAAATAAATTCTGAAAATATATTCGACAAACCGCCTCACATCTTTGAATATGGGGCGATTTTTTGTCAGTCTGTCCAGTCAATCTACCTAAAATATCTGAAGATATCGACAAGTGGTATAATTAATCAAATGTACATTTTGGATGGTTGCGTGAAAATCATAAAATCAAGAAGAAAAACGCTCTCTCTTCAGATAACGGAAGATGCGAACCTGATTGTCAGAGCGCCAAATTCCATGAGCCGAAAAATCATATACCAAATGATCATAAAACACAAAGGCTGGATTGAAAAAAAGCAAAAAGAGATGATCGGAAGATCACAATTAAAAGATGAAGTCACAAACAAAAAAATGTTTTTATACCTTGGAAATCATTACAAATTGCAGATCGTTAAAGATCAAAAGATCCCCATGATTTTTGATAAGGGATTTTTCCTTTCTGAAAGTCACTTGAACGATGAAAGGGAAATTCTGTTGAAATGGTATAAAGTCAAATCTTACGGAATAATTTCTGAGCGTGTTGACATATATGCTACAAAATATGGTTTTAAATATCGAAAAATTAAGATCACGAACGCGCAAAAAAGATGGGGATCTTGCTCATCAAATGGGAATTTGAACTTTTCATGGCGGATCATCATGGCTCCAATGGAAGTCATAGATTACGTTGTAATTCATGAACTTGTACACCTTGTGGAAAGAAACCATTCAAGATCGTTTTGGGAAAAAGTAAAATCACTTTACCCTCAATACGCAAAATACAACGAATGGTTGAAAGAAAACGGGTATCTTCTGAATTTGTGAGATATACTGAATCATTTTTAAAAGCCGAAATATTTCACACTAAGACGAGCGTAGGGCAGGTTGCCCATGAGGAAGCCTTCGCAGCGCAGCGAGGACAGATTCCGAAGGGACACCTGCCGGAGCAAAGATTCGAATTTTGAAGTAGGTTTACTATAAGTTCTGAAAGAGGTGACTGTTTTGAAAAAATATCTTTTTGTTTTTTTGATGTTTGTTTTACCTGCAATTATTTTTGGTGCGAATATAACTTCAAGCAAAATAACTTTACAATCTGCAATAAACATAGCAAGAACATATTTTGACGTTCCGGCAAGTTTCACAAATTTTTCTTTCAATTACAACACTTACGACGATCACCAAAACTGGAATTTGACGTGGTCGTCTCCGCAGATAAACAATCAATCAAATGGAAGTTTGAACATCACGATTAATGCGTCAAATGGTAACGTTGAAAGCATGAATTACTGGAATCAATCTAAAAATCAGCCCAAATATGTCTTTCCGAAAATTTCAAGAGATAAGGCAAGAAAGATAGCCGAAACGTTTTTGAATAAAATAGATTCGAATAAAATCGACCAGTTAATTCATATAAACAACACAGATCAATTAGTTCCTTTAACCCTTCCTCAATCGTACGTCTTTGAGTGGGAAAGGATTGTCAACGGCATACCATTCTCAAATGATGACATTCAGATATCTGTCGACGCCCAAAGCGGTAGGATAATTGGCTATCAAATGAACTGGACCAATCCAAAATTCCCTAACCCTTCCGATATTCTTACGCCTAAACAGGCAAAATCTGCGTTCTTATCAGATGATCTGTTGATGCTTGAGTATTATCCATTGCAATCTACAACTCAATCGACTGCAATTCTTGTGTATACTTTATCCCAAAACAACGGTGCCATAGATGCCATAACGGGTAAACCGCTTAAACTTCAAAACGACCAATGGCTGAACGAGGGCTATTTTTCGAATGTTGTCAACAGTGAGGGCAAAGCACCTTTCAAAGAGAATAATCAAGCACAATTAGCAGAAACCTACAAATTCATAGATGGGAAAACGGCAGTGGACGATTTGAAAAAGATCGTCGAAATTCCATCTAATCTCGAATTGACAAGCGCAAATCTTGCTTACAATCCAAATGACGGGAGAATTGTCTGGAATCTTTATTGGTGGAATCAAAATGAGGCAAAGGCAACTATAACTGGTACCGTGACGTCCATATTTGCAGGTATAGACGCTGTAAACGGATCTATCGATCATCTCTACGTCAATTACCAAAATCCCAGTCCAAAGGCTACTCTCTTAAACAAAAACGAGGCACAAAAGATAGCGCGGTTATTTCTTAAAAAGGCGCAACCAACCTATTTTACGCAGAGCAAATGGAATCCGCAGGCCGGATACAAACCACAAGGCGCATACAATTTTGTCTACGATAGAATTGTTAATGGTATACCTTTCCCGGCAAACAGTATGGAAATAACGGTAAGCAACTTCGGAATGGTGACAAGTTACAGTTCAAATTGGTCGAATGTGTCTTTTGAAAGTACAGATGGAATTATACCTTTAAGCACGGCAAAAGAGATCTTTTTAAATTACAGACCTTTAGCCCTCAATTACGTAAGGATAAACAATCAAAACAATTCGACATCAACGATAAGACTCGTTTATTTACCTGAAATAAGAAATCCTATCGTATCCAATCTTTTGAACGCCAAAACCGGAGAACCTCTTAACTGGAATGGAATGTCTATCGATCAAAATGCCATGGCTTATCATTTCAACGATTTAAATTTAACCGAATACGCAACTTATATATCTTATCTTGGCCAAGCCGGATTGTTTGGAGAATATGGAAACCTCTTTATGCCTTCCGGAAAGATAACGGTGGAGAATTTCATAAAGAATCTGCTTGCCCTAAAAAATGGCGCAGTTTACATTAACTCACTTTCACCAAAGCAAATAATGGATACAGCGGTATATGATGATCTTGTACCATCGACGATAAATCCGAAAAAGTTCCTCGATGAAGAAACACTTTCCGAGATAATGGTGAGATTTTTGGGACTTAAAATTGTCGCAAAAGACTACGGCTATCAAACGCTTGCCAGAAAACTTGGAATAATATCCGGTTCTTCGTCAGACGTAACGCGTCTTGAGGCAGCGATTTCGATAATAAGAGCCATCAAAATTAACAGTCAAAATTGAGTGCGTATTAAGCCAATTTTAGATTTCGAATCTTGAGATCCGGCAGGTACCTCCTGCCCTCCGCAAGATAAATAGACATTCGATTTTTGAAATAGGTTTGGTATATATACTGCTGGTCGACGTTTTATGAAAATAGTGAAGAAAGAGGGCAAGGGGATGGTAGCATGGCGAAATTGAATTACAAACAAACTTTTTTGCTGGGCCTTGGCTTTATGGTCGTATCGATGGTATGGGCAGGATACAACGCCTACATGCCTATCTTTTTGGGTAGATATACGAATAGTAACACTCTCATTGGCTTTGTCATGGTATGGGACAACATAGCAAATATAATCCTGCTTCCGATAATTGGAGCCGTAAGCGATAACACGCGCACCAAAATAGGCCGGCGTATGCCTTACATCATCATAGGAATGCCACTTGCCGGTATTGCTTATGCGCTTTTGCCGCTTCAAAAAAGTTTTCTTACGCTCATAGCGATTGATCTTGTTTTTAACATAGTCATAGCAACTTACAGAACGCCGGTTGTGGCCCTTATGCCCGATATAACATTAGAAGAGCATAGAAGCAAAGCGAACGGTGTCATAAATTTCATGGGAGGACTCGGTTCTCTTATCATGTTTTTCATAGGATCGCAACTTTACAAGGCAAACAACGCTTATCCTTTTTTTCTCGTTGCCATTCTTTCTTTGATAGTTCCAGTTATTTTATTTTTGGGAATAAAAGAACCAAAAATGTACGATCTTAAAAAAACACAAAAGCAGAACATATTCAGGGCTCTCTTTTTTGTAATAAAAGATAAGAACAAGACGCCGCTTTTAACACTTTTGTCTATTTTTACACTGATTGCAGGCTTCAGTTCGATAGAAACATTTTTCACAAGGTATGCCGAAATAGCGCTTAAGATAAATCCAAGTGTTTCTTCTTTCTCTCTTGGCTTTTACTCAATAGCCTTCATTGCTTTTGCACTTCCGGCTGGCTTTATAGCGACAAAGATAGGTAAAAAATATGCCATGATGATAGGTGCGCTTGGAAGTGTTCCGGTTTTACTTATCTTCGCAACAGTTACAAATTTTCACGTCTTTCAAATACTTCTTCCTATCGCCGGCGCCTTAAATGCGATGTTTACGATAAACTCGTATCCTTTAATTGTAAGCTACACATCGTCCGAAAAAACTGGCACTTACACGGGGTTGTATTATCTCTTTTCATCTCTTGCGGCCATAATTGCTCCTCCCGTCTTCGGTTCCCTGATGGATTTTGTGAGTTTTAACATGCTTTTTGTCGCAGGGGCAGTCAGTATGTTTATATCATTTGTCTTTTTGATCTTCGTGAAATCTCAAGAAAAAATCAGATCACACTGAGATATGTACTAAAATCTTTTAAAAGTGAAGTACAAGATTCTCTAAATTACAATTAAGCACACAACAATAGCACCTCTTGCGCAAAATGTTCAAGCGGCGGTTTTAAGATAAATAGACATTCGGCTTTTGAAGTCGATTCGGTATATCTCATCTTCTCGATTCATAATTCGGCGCTTCTTTTGTTATGAAGATATCGTGAGGATGAGATTCGTTCATTCCGGATTGGCTTATCTCTATAAATTGCGCTTTTTTGTGAAGTGCCACTATATTATTCGCACCGCAATAACCCATTCCGGATCTCAGCCCGCCTATCAATTGGTACAATATCTCAGCCGTTTTGCCTCTGTAAGGCACCATACCTTCTATGCCTTCCGGAACAAGTTTGTCAACTGTATAATTCTCCTGGGCATATCTGTCTCCGCTTCCAAGTTTCATCGCTCCCATACTGCCCATTCCACGATAAGTTTTAAATTTTCTTCCTTCGTATATTATGGTTTCACCCGGAGTTTCATCTGTCCCAGCAAGCAAATTACCTATCATGACCGTATACGCTCCTGCCGCTATTGCTTTTACAATGTCACCTGAATATCTTATTCCACCGTCCGCTATCACAGGAATAGCATACTTCGAGGATTCTTCGGAACAATCCATCACGGCCGTTATCTGCGGTATGCCGATTCCTGACACTATTCTCGTCGTACAAATCGATCCTGGTCCTATTCCCACCTTGATGCCATCTGCGCCGGCATTCGCGAGATCTCTTACGCCTTGAGCGGTTGCGACATTTCCGGCAATCAATTGCAAATTAGGATACGCAGTCTTTACCTTCACTATGGCATCCACAACTCTTTTAGAATCGCCATGTGCCGTATCCAAGACGATCACATCAACGTCAGAATCAACAAGTGCTTTAACTCTTTCGATCGTATCTGTAACCCCAACCGCCGCTCCGACCAAAAGCCTTCCACGAAGATCGCGAGCCGCATTCGGATGTTCGTATACAGAACGTATATCTTTTATGGTTATCAATCCCACAAGAGAGCCGTCTTTCTCGATTATCGGAAGTTTTTCGATCTTGTGCGCTTGCAGGATCTTTTTGGCATCGTCAAGCGTTACGGGCGGATGTGCAACTACGAGTTTTTCAAACGGCGTCATCATCTCTTTGACTTTCATGCTTCTTTCTTCCTGAAATCTTATGTCTCTGTTCGTAAGAATTCCCACGAGTTTATGATTTTCAACAACAGGCAATCCTCCTATTTTGTAAAAACTCATTAATTGTTCGGCGTCTTCGACACTTTCGTCCGGTGTTATAGTTACCGGATCTTTTATGACACCGTTTTCTGTTACTTTCACTCTTTTCACTTCCATTGCCTGTTTTGAAATACTCATGTTTTTATGAATGATTCCGATTCCTCCCTCGCGTGCCATCGTTATAGCCATATCCGATTCCGTAACTGTGTCCATGGCAGCGGAAAGTATCGGGATGTTGATCGTCAATTTACGTGTGAGATATGTTTTCACATCAACATCCTTTGGCAACACCTCGCTGTATTGCGGTACAAGCAGAAGATCATCAAACGTGTAAGTTTTTCTGAACATGTGAACTCACTCCCATTCTATCGTTGAAGGCGGTTTATCCGTTATATCGTACACAATACGACCTATTTCCGGAATCTGTCCCGTTATTTTTGTTGATATTTCTTTAAGGATATCGTGCGGCAGATTATGCCAGGATGCCGTCATTCCGTCAACGCTGTCGACTGCCCTGATGGCCAAAACATATCCGTAAGATCGCGCATCTCCTTTGACCCCGACGGATCTGGAAGAAAGCAAAACGGCGAACGCTTGCCATATTTTAGAGTATTCTCCCTTTTCTATCAAAACTTTTGTGAGGATGTCATCCGCTGATCTTAAGATATCAGCCTTTTCTCGCGTTACTTCTCCTATTATTCTCACGGCCAGCCCCGGCCCGGGAAAAGGATGCCTCTGAATAAAGGTATCCGGCAGACCGAGTTCTTTTCCAACCTGTCTCACTTCGTCTTTAAACAATTCCCTTATCGGTTCCAAAAGTTTCAAGTTCATCTTTTCGGGCAAGCCTCCGACGTTGTGATGACTCTTTATCTTTACGGATGATTTGGAAGTAACCGCGGACTCAATCGCATCAGGATATATCGTGCCTTGAAGCAAAAATTCGGCATCGTACGAAAGTGCCTCCTTTTCGAAAACTTCTATGAAGGTTTCTCCTATTGTTTTCCTTTTTCTCTCAGGATCTTCTATGCCCTTTAACCGTTCGAAAAACAAATTTGAAGCATCGACAACTTTTACATCTATTCCGATTCTCTTCAGATCTTTTGGAACTTCCATGTCTTCAATTCTGAGAAGGCCGTGATTCACGAAGATGGGAATCAAGTGTTTTCCTATCGCTTTTGACGTCAAAACAGTTGCGATTGTCGAGTCAACGCCTCCCGAAATCGCACCTATGACTTTTTTGCCTTTGACGATCGATTTTATTTCTTTTACCTTTGAATCGACAAAACTTTCCATCGTCCACTGCGGTTGCGCTTTACATATTTTGAAAACGAAATTTTTTAAGATGCCGGTCCCATGTTCGGTGTGTGCGACTTCGGGATGAAATTGAATCGCATGTATGTTTTTGTATTCAAATGCCGCGATGAGATCATTTTGACTTTTCGCCGTTTGAATGAAGCCTTTCGGTAAGGTTTTAACCGTGTCTCCATGGCTCATCCACACCGTTATTTCAGATGGAATGCCTTCAAAAAGCACGGAATGCGAAAGCGATACTTTTGTGAAACCGTACTCGGCTATTTCTCCTCTTTCGACTTTGCCTTCAAATCTTTTGGATATGAGTTGCATCCCATAGCATATCCCAAGTACCGGAACGGTTCTGTTGAATAATTCCTCCGGCAGTTCAAAAGTCTCTTCATCATAAACGCTCATCGGACCTCCTGACAGGATGACACCCAACTCGCTGCCATCGAATTTGAAATCCTTTGAATTTATGACTGTTGAAAAAACACCCATTTCTCTTATACGCCTTGCGAGTAATTGTGTGTACTGAGATCCATAATCGATGATTACAATTTTCATGTTTTCCTCCCACGATCCTGATAATATTATCACGTTTTATCGAATTTTAACCTTTTTAAGCAAGAATTATCACACCTCAAGCGGTAGAAGCATGTTATCTTTTTTCCCAATCCTCTACAGGTCCCGGTACGACGTAAAATATTTCATTCACTTTTAAATCAAGTCGAACAACCATATTCTCCATTTGATGCCACAACTCTATTTTACAACAGTTTCATTCTAAAAATTTTTGCTTATCAATTTGGAACTTTTCCACGATAAGCGCAGGCCTCAATCCAACTTTTTGAAAATCCTTTATTCTTTGTTATCGACCTTCCGAACATTTTTCCAACTTTTTGCGTCTAAATTATGAAATGAATAATCCATCCCCTTTGTTATGAAATTACAAAGTTACCTCCCCGAGGATCCGAAAGGATCCTCGTTATGGTATAATTTAAATATAATCTATTTTTTCTCTCCCAAAAATTTGAAAGAGACCCATCAGGTTACCGATGGGCTTTTTTCACTAAAGTGTGATCTAATGGCAAGACACACGACAGCGACTTTGTATCTTAAGAATAGAACGAACATTGAAAACATCCAGCTGATGTTGGAACACACAAGTCTGTCGACAACGCAAAAGTATTTGCAACTGACAGATGAAGAGGTTGCAAAAGATCTTTTGAGAGCAAACTGGTGACGGAATGACAGGAAAATCGAAGAAGTTTGTGATTTCAATAGTTATACTTTTATTCACGCTTACAGCCTTTGGCACAGGGTGGAAATACACAACAGATATAGACATAGACATGCCGTTGAACGGCTTTCCCCTTTTTGTGCCTATATTTTCAAAGATATCCGCATACGGCTTTGAAGGGTTTAATCCATTTCAGATGGGATATTATTTCAAAAGGTATCTTATGCCAATCAAGCTTGATGTTTTTGATGCGTACATAAACTTCGGGACAGTGCTTTTGGTAATACCATATCTGGATACCGGAATTGATTACATAAGTCAGTCAGGATTATACATAGGAATATATCTGCCGCTGGCATTTATACCTTTAAACGGAATCTATTCATTTTACGGAATACAACACGCCCCGATCTTCGGGATCAATCTGGGATACTTTCATTGAGATGATAATTATACTTAACTTATTTTAAAAGCCGAACGCTCATTTACTTTAAGCGGAGGGTAGGATGTCTCCGATTTTGACCTCCAAAACTCAGCAATCAAGTTTGACAGATATTTTAGAATATCTTTTAACGTCATTTTTGCACACATTTTCACCTTTCTTTGTCAGTCAGTAATGGTATCGGTTTCTTTCCGGATGTTTTGCCTTATCAAAATGTGAAAATGCGCAAATCTAAATCTAAAACTGATTCAGTATAGATGTATTTTCTTTATTTTTAAGTTTTTCATAAGGAATTTTTTTCCTTGAATCAGGCATAGCCCTGCTTGAAAGATACTCTACATATTTTTCAATCACTTCAAAAACAGCCGTAACTTAAATTCATCTTACTTTGTTTGTAAGGAATTATCGTGGTATCAACGCACGTTGCCTGTAAAATGGATGTTGAAGATTCAATCCTTTGACCACCTTTTGAATTAAGATATGATAAAGATATCCACATCAGCCCCTCAATTTTATCTTCTACAACAACTACATCTGGTTCAATAATGGCTGTTTCAAGAGGAAAGAGATACAAAGATTGAAGAGTACCATACTCTATGGTTGTCATTCCTTTAAACATTTCCTTGCCGGTACTTTCTGCTTTTGTAATTCCAAAACCTACCAATGATTTACCATTTTTAAGAGCTTCTGAAAGTGGCTTGAATCCAAAAGCTGCTGCAGCGGCGGGACATGAAATGTCCTCTTTTGTAAGGAATACATATTCACCATGTCTTGCCTTCATCACAGCCTGACAATATCTATATCCTTGCAATCTTTTGATATTGTCGGAAGAAAAAGTGGTTTCATCAAAAATGAATTTAACACCTACTGGATATGTGGATAAACCAATCTTTTCTTTCATAATCCTTGCTTTTGCTTTTAAATCGTTGATATTCATTTAAACATCTCTCTGCATAAAATATAATCGAGTTTAATAAGTCATTTACAATCCAATATGAACTTATGCTCTTAAATATTCTAACACTTTTATGCCCTGCCAATGCCCCACTTTTACAGAATTACTTCTCAAAGACCGATCAAATAACGTATACCCCCCATTTGGATTCTGGGAGGGTTAAAGTTCGATTTTTGAAATGACGGACGGCTTCCATCCGCTTGATTCAAAATTCTGATAAAATATTTACAGAAGGTAATTGGAATTCCAAAATTGAATATGATCAAATAAACTTTCTTACGTTAAAGGCAGAACAAGAATGGAGTGATATTTTGTCTGAAATTATAACAACCGAAGAGGAATTACTTTCATCAATTATGAATGATATCATACCGACAACTAAAGAATTGCTTTTCCTTGTTGGTTATTTTTATTTTTCTGGCTTTGAGAAAATTTATAAATCCATAAATGATAAACAAATTAAAATTCTTGTGGGATTAGATGTAGATGTTAACTATAAACGCTTTATTGAATATAAAAATCTGAGTACAAAAGAATCTTTTAGTAAAGAAGAGATAAGAAGGAAATTTGAAGAGGACTTCATAAAATTGTTTAATGATACAGATTTTTTTGATAATAAAGAAAAGCAAGAGTCAGTGAAAATTTTCATCGAAAAAATAAAAAACGGAACTCTTGAACTAAGAAAAACTCTTAAGCCTAACCATGCCAAACTGTACTTATTTAAAAATTCGCATGATCACAGTGAAAATGGAAGAAATCCTGGTTCTATAATAACAGGCTCAAGCAATTTAACCGCATCCGGCTTGGGAAATCAATTCGAGATAAATGTGATCATACGTGATAGAGATGATTTTCAAAAGATGGAAAAACTTTTTTCTGATCTTTGGAGTGAATCGGTAGAATTTTCCAAAGAAGACTTTGAGCAAAGAATTCTTCAGAAAATATGGCTTGAAAAACTTCCAGTACCTTATTTGCTTTATATAAGAGTTTTAGACGAGATTTTTAATAGAAGAAAAGAAGAAAATATATCCTTGCCATCTAAAATAACAAAAGATAAATTCTTGGATCTCGAATATCAAAAGGACGCTATTGAACAAGGACTCAGAATAATAAAAAAGCATTCTGGGGTGATCATTGCAGATGTCGTTGGGCTTGGGAAAAGTATAATAGCTTCAACGATGGCCTACAATTTAAGGATGAAAACGATAATAATCGCTCCTCCTCATTTAAAGCAGCAATGGGAAGATTACATATATGATTTTGATTTCAACGGAAAATTTTTTAGTTCCGGAAAATTAGAAGATGCTCTAAGGGTAGTTGAAAATGAAAAAGGAGAAAAACTGATCATAATAGATGAAGTTCATCGATATAGAAATGAAGAAACACAAGATTATGCTATTTTACATAAAATTTGTCAATCGAATAAAGTTATACTTCTTACGGCTACACCTTACAGCAATAAGCCAGAGGATATATTTGCATTAATAAAACTCTTTCAAATCCCTACAAGGTCCACCTTGAGGACAGTTGATAACCTCTCTGCCAAATTTCGCGAATTAGTTGGAAGATACAATGAAATAAACAAAGAAAGTAAAAAAAAGGATCTAACAGATGATCCAAGAATTAAAAAAATAGGTTCAGAAATTAGAGATATGATTTCTCCTTTGGTTATAAGAAGATCAAGGATCGACCTAAAAGAGATAAAAAAATATAGGCAAGATATAGAAAAACAAAATATAAAATTCCCTTATGTTCATGATCCAGAAATTCTTGAATATTACTTAGGCGATCTGGAAGATCTATATATAGAAACACTTGAGAAAATATCTCCTTCAGATGATAAGAAAGTTGGATTTATAGGTGCAAGATATAAGCCTGTTACATATCTAAAAGACTACGAAAGTTACAAGCGAAAAATCTCGCAGACATTTGACATGGATGAGCAATTATTTAAACAATCTCAAATAAACCTTGCAGACTTTATGAGAAGGCATCTTGTAAGAAGATTTGAAAGTTCGATAAGGGCTTTTGAAATTTCTCTTAAAAACATGATAAAATCAACAAAAAACATTTTGGAATGGCATCAAAAACTTCATCTGGTACCCATTTACAAAAAGGGAGATATAATTTCTCCAGAGGAATTTGAAGATTTTGAAGTGGAAGAAACGACTCTCTTTGACATGGAAAATTTAAAAATTCAGAACAAACTCGCTTCTCTCAGAAAAAAGGGATACGAATTTATAGAGAGTAAAGAACTGAAGGTAGATTTTGAAAGAGATGTTAAAAAAGATTTGGAATTACTTGAAAATATCTACAAAGAATGGTTCGAGACAAAAAGACAAGATTCAAAATTAGAGCATTTTAAAAAATACTTGCTTCAATTAATGTCAGATGCGTCAAATGGAAAGATTGTGATTTTCAGTGAGTTTAAAGATACTGTAGATTACTTATATGAAAATTTAAAAGATCAATTCAAGATGATAAGTTATTCCGCGTCAGAAAGACACAAACTACCAAAGATTAGAAACAACTTTGATGCCTCTGTCAGTGAGAAGGAAGATGATTTAGATATTCTAATAACTACTGATTCGATGTCTGAAGGTGTCAACTTAAACAGAGCCAATATCATTTTCAATTATGATGTTCCATATAATCCAACGAGAGTAATCCAAAGAATTGGAAGAATAAACAGAATAAGCACGAAAGTCTTTGATAATATCTTTATTTACAATTTTTTCCCATCGAGAGTTGGAGAAAAAGAAACGAATGTAAAACGTATATCAACACTTAAGTTATCAATGATTCAAGCAATTTTAGGAGAAGATACAAAAATTCTAACCTCTGATGAAGAACTTCACGCATATTTTTCAGAACAATACAAAGAGGAAGAAGAAAAATCATGGGATGTTGAATATATGAACTTTATAAATGAAATAAAAAACAGTCATTCTGATTTGATTCAAAAAGCCCGTGAAATACCAAAAAGAGTTAAAATAAAAAGAAGTGTTGATAAAGGTGAAAAGGGTGTTGTAGTTTTTGGTAAAAAGGCGGGAGAATATGTTTTCAAAATTGGAAATAGTAAATCAATTGAAAGCCTACCTCTTGAGAAAGCCTTAAATTTGTTTAAAGCCTCAGAAGATGAAAAATCTCAACATGTAAGCGAGGATTTTGATCCGATTTATCAGGATGTAAAGAAAAAATTGTTTGAGCGTAATTCTCATTTCAGAAGGGATAAAACGACAATCGGAGTTTTGGATAAGCTTAAAGCTATAAAGAAAGCGATTCCTGATGATAGAATTAAGGAATATATCGATGACCTTATAAAAGTTATTGAAGAGTATGACGATCTACCTGAAAATTATTTAAAACTCATCAATAAAATAAATACTCGTAACTACCAAAGTTTTATAGAGCAAATCCAAAAAACAATTCCGCATGACTATCTTTTGGCTATAATAAATCGTGCAAAAGAAATAGATGAAGGAGAAGAGGTTATAATCTTTGCAGAGGAATTTTGAAAGCTTTTGAATCCAATTCTATTGAAGGGATGGTTATAGATGAATTTTGATGAAGTCTATAAAAGAGAAACGTTCATAGATTTTCTTAGAACTTTTCTTCCAGATGACTTTAAATACGAAGAAGAAAATATACTCTTGGAAAATATAAACAATAAGAAGATAAAGTCTGCTATTTTCTTTGGAGAAAGTTCGTCTTTGAATCTTAGCGTATATGAATTTGAACATGAATCAGAAAAAGATCCAAGAGTTACAATCACAAATGAAATTTTCAAGTTCATGAAAGATTTTTCGAAAGATAATGTCTTGGCGATCGTAAAATCTAAGAATTCGAAAAATTATAGGTTATCCCTTGCCACAAGGGACTTTGTAGTAAGTGAAGATAGTATTGTCGAACAAAAGTCTAATCCAAGAAGGCATTCGTTCGTTCTTGGACCAGATGCAAAGGTAAAGACGCCACAAAAATTTTTGATAGAAAAAGGACACATTAAAGATTTAGAAGATCTAAAAAACCGTTTTTCCGTCGAAGTAGTCAACAAAGAATTTTATCAACAAATATCCAGATTTTTTAACGAACTCGTTGAAAAAGCAAAATTGCCTGATAATGCAAGCAAAGAGCAAAAACAAAACTTTGCCATCAGACTAATAGGAAGGATAATATTCTGTTGGTTTCTCAAAAAGAAAACGATTAACGATAAACCTCTTATTTCAGATGAAATTCTATCAAGCAATGCGGTGAAAAATAACGATAATTATTTCCACATTGTTCTTGAAAATTTATTCTTTCAAATTTTAAATACACCTGTTGAAAGTAGGAAAGTTAATGATAACAAATTTAAAGATATTCCATTTCTTAACGGTGGACTTTTTGAACCTAAGACTGACGATTACTACGAATTTGATGGTGCAACTCAATTGTCAAGATATATAAATACAGTTAAAATTTCCAATGAATGGTTTGAGTATTTTTTTGAAGTGCTTGAAACTTACAACTTTACGATAGACGAAAATACTCCATTTGATGTTGAACTTTCAGTTGATCCCGAAATGCTTGGAAGAGTTTTTGAAAATTTGCTTGCCGAAATAAACCCGGATACTGGAGAAAGCGCAAGACATGCCACAGGAAGTTATTACACTCCAAGACAGATAGTCGATTATATGATTAATGAAAGTTTGGGAAATTATCTTATAAATAAAACTTCATTAGAAGAAGAAATTGTTGAAAAACTCTTGAGTTATGAGGAAGACGAAATTAAGTTAGAATATACTGGAACGGATAAAATTATAAACGCCATAGACGAACTTAAAATAATAGACACGGCATGTGGATCAGGTGCTTTTCTCATGGACGCTCTTCAGAAAATTTCATGGATACTTCACAAAGTAGATCCAGGATCATATAAGTGGAGAGAAAAGCAGTTTGAGAATTTGGATCCAGCAATGAAAAAAATTCTTGAGGATAAATTAAAAGACGAAAATGAAGAATTCATAAGAAAACTTAGTTTAATAGAAAACACCATATATGGTGTTGATAGCCAGGAAATAGCCGTTGAATTGGCAAAACTTAGAGTTTTTCTCTCTTTGATAGTTGATTCTAATATCGACAACAAAAAATATAATATGGGAATTAAACCTCTTCCCAATCTCGAATTTAAATTCGTGTGCGCTGATTCCTTAATTTCCTTACCTAAGAATAATAAATTCGATATAGATGCAGGAAATAAAGACTTAATTGATAAAATCATAGATAATGTTAAAAATTATTTTTCAAGTTATGGAGATGATAAGGAAACAGCAAAGAAAGAAATTGAAGACATTCAAAGACAGTTATACGATAAAATTTTTCTATATCTAATAGAAGATCAAAAAGGAATTGAAAGCAAAAAATCTTTTGCTTTAACAAAATGGGAACCTTTTTCCTCAAGACCATCTAATTGGTTCGATCAGGAATTGATGTTTGGTGTAAAAGATGGATTTGATATCGTAATAGGGAATCCGCCTTACATACAGTTACAAAAAGACCAGGGGAAATTGGCTGAAAAATATAAAAATCAGAACTTTGAAACTTATGATCGCATGGGAGATATTTACACCCTTTTTTACGAAAGGGGAATGCAACTTCTCAAAGATAATGGTTATCTGTGTTTCATAACTTCCAACAAATGGATGCGTGCAGGATATGGAGAAAAATTAAGGCAATTTATATTGAAATACAATCCAATAATTATAATTGATCTTGGAAGCGGCGTATTCGAAAGCGCAACCGTTGATACAAGTATCTTGCTAATTCAAAAATCAAAAAATCAAAACCAACTTAAGGGCATTTCTCTACAATCAACAAACGGATCTCACGATCTTTCTAATCTTGTTAAAACAAAATCAATTCCATTACCAAATATGAGTAAAGAGGTTTGGTTCATAGGTAGTAACGTTGAACAGCGGCTTAAAGAAAAGATAGAGAAGATAGGAAAACCTTTAAAGGAATGGAAAGATGTCAATATATATTATGGAATAAAAACAGGTCTAAATGAAGCATTTATAATTACAACCCAAAAAAGGGATGGAATCCTTGCAAATTGCAAAGATGAGGATGAAAGAGAAAGAACAGAATCGATAATAAAACCAATTTTACGTGGACGAGATATAAACAGATATAGTTACAAATGGGCAGGATTGTGGATAATAGGAACATTTCCAACATTAAATTTGAATATTGATGATTATCCAGCAATAAAAAAATATTTTTTAGTTTATTTTGATATAAGACAGTTAGAACAGTCTGGTAAAAAATATCCTCAACTTGGATTTAATGCTCGTAAGAAAACAAGTAATAAATGGTTTGAAACGCAGGATCAAATTGCTTATTATTCAGAGTTTGAGAAGGAAAAAATATTGTATTCTGAAATAGTTAGAAAACCTCAATTTTGTATTGACACTAAAAGTTTTTATATTGAGGCTACAGCCTTCTTAATGACAACCAAAAATATGAATTATATTTGTGGATTATTAAATAGTAAGGCTGTATCTTATTTTTTCAAAAAATTCTATGCTGGCGGTGGTTTAGGAGAAAAAGGATACAGATATAAAAAAGATTTTTTGGAGAAAGCTCCTTTCCCACAAATTAGCCATGAAAATATTAAATTAATTGAACCCATTAAATTCCTCGTTGATGAAATTATTTCAAATAAACAGTCTGATTCCGAAATTGATACATCTGATCAGGAACATGAGATCGATCAACTTGTCTACGAACTTTACGATTTAACAGATGAAGAAATAAAGATAATCGAAAGTGAAAAATAAAATATTTAAAAGAAATTAAAGTGCTTTTCAAAAGAGGAGGTATTGAATATGTCAGAAAGGGAATTTGAATTTGAAGACGAAAAGGCAGAAACGGAAACCGAAAGATTAATTTTAAATGGGAAAAGAGTTATTTCGAAAAAAGCTGATTTAAGCATTTACGAACTATACCGTCAATATGGGAAGGGAAGATTGAATTTACAGCCAAGTTTTCAAAGGCTACCCGTATGGGACAACAAAAAATCAAGCCGTTTGATAGAATCTGTGTTATTAGAAATACCCATCCCACTTATTTACTTAAACGAGGAAGAAAACAGCCATTATTCTGTAATAGATGGACAACAAAGGCTTACGGCTTTTTTTAACTTTATGCAAAATTCTCTTAAATTAACTGGACTATCAATTTTATCAGACTTAGACGGAAAAGCATTCAACGAAATCCCAGATAAACTGCAAAATCAATTTGAAAATACAACTATTCCTGTAATTATAATCTCAAATGATTCTGATCCCAATGTCAATGATTCTGATCCCAATGTCAAGTTTGACATCTTCGAAAGGCTTAATACAGGCTCAGTCCAATTAAATGTACAAGAATTAAGAAATTCTATTTATCGGGGACCTTACAATGAATTTATAAAAGAATTGGCAAACAACAAAGATTTTTTATTTTTGTTAGGTATTGAAAAGCCACATTCAAGGATGCAAGATGTCGAACTTGTTTTAAGATTCTTTGCCTTCTATCATAAAACATATTTGAAGTATGCACCTCCTTCAAAGCACTTTCTAAATAAAGAAATGGAAGCATACAAAACATTTAGTAACGAAGAAGCCAACGATCTCAGAGAGATTTTCAAAAAAAGTGTCGAACTTACAAAAACTATTTTTGGAGAAACGGCTTTTCATAGGTTCGTAGCAGGAACATCAAAAGATCCAAACGGACACTTCGAAGATAAAATGAATAAAGGACTATTCGACATTATAACGTTTGGCTTTACTCAATACTCCAAAAATGTGATAATTCCTTACAGTGATGAAATAAAAGAAACTATGATTTCGATGATGGTAAATGACTCAGATTTTATTGATTCAATTTCAGGCAGTGGCACCGATCAAAAAGAAAAAGTGCTTTTGCGTTTTGACAAATGGTTAAATGTTCTCAGAAACATAACAAAAAATGATAATCAAACCGAACCAAGAATTTTTTCTTGGTCATATAAAAAACAACTTTGGGATACAAATCCTGTTTACGCCATATGCAATCAAAGAATCCAAACAATCGACGATGCAGAAATTGATCATATAGAGCCATATTCAATGGGAGGAAAAACAACTTTTAAAAATGCCCGTCTTGTTCATAGATATTGTAACAGGAGCAGGTCAGTGACATACTCCCACCACTTATAGAAGTGAGGGCTTCTCGCTCAATAGCACCCCTGCGCTAAGTATCAACGAGCTATCCCCGTGTGTCCCACGGTTCTCAAATTCATGACTAATCACGCGTAATCCTTGACGCTTTATATTTATCGCAGCGTTTATGTCTCTGTCATGGATGGTAT
>JAJYYZ010000015.1 GCA_021800445.1 bacterium
TTATTATCTCTTTGGATCTGTCAACATCGAGTTGTGGCCCAAATGTCAGCCACGTCCCAAATCCTAATTCGCTTATCTTCAATCCCCATTTTCCTACTTTCCTGTATTCCATTTCGATCTCTCCTTTCATATCACAAAAGACGTATTCTCGCTTTGCCACAAAGATGTGCCAGGAGGAATGAGTTCGTCTATCCTGTTTTTAAATTCTTCCGGCACTTCTAAATCTATCGTCTTAAGATATTCATTCAAATGTTCAATTGTTTTTGGTCCTATTATCGGAGCGGTTATGACAGGATTCGACATGACCCACGCAAGAGAAAGTGAAGCCATCGAAGCGTTCAATTTTTTGGCATACTTTTCTATCTCTTCTATGATATCAAAACGCTGATCGGCACTTTTGGCCTCGATGATCATATCTTTCCATTCCGGATGTTTTGCGGCCCTGCTGTCTTCCGGCGCGGGTTTTCCCCTTTTATACCTGCCGGCAAGCCATCCTCCGGCCAAAGGACTCCATGAAACGACTCCAAGACCAAAATGTTCACACATCGGAAGAATTCTATTCTCGATTTGTCTTTCTATTATGCTGTAAGGGGGCTGTTCCGCGCAGAATTTAATCATGTTTTTTCTGTCGCTGATCCACAAAGATTCAACTATCTGCCATGCCGGAAAGGTTGACGTGCCCACAAAACGTACGTATCCCTTTTGGACGAGGTAATCGAGCGCTTCAAGAGTTTCTTCTATGGGTGTGGAAGGATCTGGTCTGTGAATCCAGTAAAGATCTATGTAATCCGTTTGAAGTCGTCTTAGGCTATTTTCAACTTCTTTCAAGATATGTTTTTTACCGTTTCCGCCATCGTTGGGACCCGCTCCCATCTTCCCATGAACCTTCGTGGCAAGCACCATTGAATCTCTTCTGCCCTTGAGAGCTTTTCCAACGATCTCTTCTGATACCCCATGATTGTAAACATTCGCCGTGTCTATGAAATTTCCGCCCTCGTTTACGAATTTATCTATAATTTGAACCGATGTTTTTTCATCCGTCGGATTGCCGAAATTCATAGTCCCAAGACAAAGTTCTGATACTTTAAGTCCCGTCTTTCCAAGATTTTTGTAATTCACAACGCACCTCCTTAAAAGATCTCGCCGTTTCCAAGTTTGAAATCGACGAGTTTCAATTTTTCTACGATCGAAAGATCGTATGGGCATCTTTCTTCGCATATCCCGCAATTTGTACAATTTTTATAAGTTTTTTCAAGTTTTTTATATGCATCCTTTGCTTCATTTTGACTGCCAAACCAAAAAGCAAGTCTTTCACGCAGCGCGTAATCGGGAGCATCGTGTGGTTTGTAATCTCTCATCTGTCTATCGTACCATCCTTCGTACTTGAAGATCGTCGGTATATCTATGCCTTCGGGGCAGGGCAGGCATTTGTTGCAAAGACGGCACACGTAATTCCCAAGTTCCGGTGCCCGATAGTACAAATTATCGATGGATTTCTGCATCATGGGTTTAAAATTGTTGGCTATCGATAGGTCTTTTAACAGCATCTCTTCAGAATTCGTGCCGACAACCATTACATCTATATCCTGCGTGAGTGCATATCTAAGCGCATCTTCCGTCGACCTGTAAAGGTAACCGTCCGCAAAAGCTTTCATGCCTACAATTCCCATTTTTTTCGACCTCGCGTATGGTATCAAGAGATCAAATGTGGACGGAAAATTAAATTCATCGTAGTAATTAAATTGCGTCATAACAAGATCAAGATCCTGAAATTTCAACAATTTAAGTGCGTAATCAGGCAAACCGTGGAAGGATACGCCTATTGCCCTTACAAGGCCTTGCTTTTTTGCCTCAAGCGCGTAATCAAGCGCTGAAGGCCTCGCAAAAAGTGCGTCTACGTCTTTTTGACTTGTAACATGGTGCAGAAAAAGGATGTCAAGATGATCCGTTTTGAGATTCTTAAGGGTTCTTTCGATAAAATGTTTTGCACCATCGAAATCTCTTGCATGGCATTTGCTTGTAAGAATAACCTTATCTCTTCTTCCGTTTAAAGCGTAAGCCATCTTTTGTTCGGACTCTCCATCGCCGTATTCAGCCGCCGTTTCAACGTAATTTCCGCCGTTTTCAAGATAAATGTCCATGAGTTTTGAGACGAGTACCTTTGAAATTTCAAGCATATGGAATCCACCCAGGCCAAGAACTGATACTTCCCATCCGGTCTTACCAAGTTTTCTTTTTTCCATACCATATCACCTCACGATTTTTTCAAACTCGAACCTCTCACGACAAGTGACGGAGAAAAAAGATATTTTTTTGACGTATCTTTTTTTTCTATCATCGCAAGTAACATTTTAACGGCAGCCTTCCCCATCTCTTCTACAGGCTGATGAACGGATGTCAAAGGCGGCACAAGTACTTCACACAAATTGATATCGTCAAATCCAACCATCTTCACATCTTCCGGTATTGAAAATCCAATTTCTTTTAAACCCTTCATCACTCCTACGGCAACAAGATCGTTCATGCAAAAAACACCATCATATTTTTCAGATGAAAATATTTTTTTGGCCTGATCGTAACCTGAATCTTGATCGTAACCTGTGAAAATGGTTTTCGGGGCAAGATTTGACTCGATCATGGCCTTTTCATATCCCAACTTTCTTTGAAAAGAAACATCAAGATCCGGAAAGCCACCGAAATGCAAAATGCGAGAGCAACCATTTTCAATCAGATGTTTTGTCGCCATGTATGAGCCATGAAAATTATCAAGCGCTATCGTTCCGACATTGGACAAATCGTATTCTTTATCGAAAACAACGGTTGGAATGAATTTCGAAATTTCTAAAATGAAATCATCATCAACGTGCGAATTTCCAAAAATTATTCCCTTCGCACCGTTATCCCTCAGTGCAAGAGAGAGTTCTTTTTCTCTTTCTCCACTTCTAAAGGAATCCATGAGAATAAGCAAAGCGTGATTCCCAAGTTCGGATTCTATGCCCTTTGTAAGTTCCGAAAAAAACGGATTTGTTATGTCCGGTACGACAAGGCCAACGCTTATGATTCCGCCTTTTACCATACATTTTGCATGGTAATCGGGAATATAGTGAAGGTCTTTGATGATTCTCAGTATCTCGGATCTTTTTTCATCGCTAACTCTGCCTTTGCCGCTTAAAACCCTTGATACCGTTGAGACGGATACGCCAGAAATTTTTGCGATGTCACGCATCGTCGTCATATTTTCCCCCTGAGCAATCGTTTGCTCTATTATATCACGTATAAAATTTCATGGCAAGAAATATACCAAATAAAATTCAAATTCAGAATCGTAGCGATGGCAGGTAGCGTGTGGCTCGTGGTACGTAGAAAAAGCAGTGACGCATAATCGGTAACGAGTAAGCAGTCAAAGACAAAAGGCGATTCCAGTTCTTCGACTGGAATGACAGCGGGCGGAGAGCATGATGCCGAGAGGTGGCCTCCGCAGCATAGCGAGGACCAGACACCGAAAGGCAAATGCTGGAGCCGCTGGACAAAGGCGGCATATAGAAGAAACAGTAACGCATAATCTGTAATCATACTGCTTACTCTGCACTACTCACCGATCACAATTTTATGGCATCCTGCCATCCGCTTACAGTAAATGACTATTCGATTTTTAAAATGAGTTTGGTATAACGAGTAACGAGTGACTGGTCGAAAACAAAAGGTCATTCCTTGTCAAGCAAGGAATGACATACGGGCGGAGCCATGATTCCTTAATTTCGCGATTGTTTTAAAACTATATCCCCGAGATTAACTTCAAGAATCTCCGATATAACAGGGCATTTTGATTCAAGAAGAAAGAAAAGTCTTTCGTCTTTTACCTCATCAAGGCCTTCAAAGTTTCCCTGACCTTTTGCCACTATGACATCGGACTCTCTCCAAAAATCCAAAAATTCTTTTGACGCGATCTCGATCGTCATACCTGCCATGTTGCTTCCGGATTCGATTATCTCCTCAGGGACGAATCCCACTTCAACGGCTTCCTTGAGTGTGACATCGTTTATTATCGGCTCACTTCTAACAGCAACTTTAATTTTCAAATCGTATCTTTTTTTGATCGCTTCGATAAAACTTTTATCAAAAACAACTTCCCCAGTGTTATCAAGGATATAAAGCAATTGATGTGCTTTTACGAGCTTTTTTGTGAGTAAATCAAAATCATCGATGGCAAGCATTTTCGATTTTATGAGATCCACAAACTCAGAATCAATCGCCACATCCTTCACGCCAAAGTCCAAATGATTTCCCAAAATGGCCGCGATTGCAAAAGCCTTTAGCGGATTTTCCGAAGAATTTGCGTAATCTTTTATTTCAGGCAAAACTTCTTTGGCCTTTTGGTTCAAAATTAACTTTCTTTCTTTGTAAAGATCCACAACTCCTGTTTCAATTCTTACCGTATCATTCGTGATCTTGGAAAGTTCTATCGGTTTCATTCCGTATTGCGCTTTTTCAAGAGATCGAGAGACCGATTTCATGACTTCAAACTTTGCCTTCTCATCCCCATTCCATTCGTAAAGATTTCTTTCTGCCTGGGCTACAACGCAGGCAAAGCACGCTTTTGTCGCTTTCAAATTTATGTCTCCTTAGAGTCCAAGATTCATTCCGTATTCGAATTTACTCTCTTTGAAATTGTAATAACCGTACATTTCCAGCGGAATTGTTTGATTGAAAATGGAATCAATTCCAAGCGTTGCACTTAAACCGGCGCAAAATCCGTTAGAAAGATCATACGAAGAAAATTGTGAAAAATCTACATACCTTAGCCCCGCAGTGCCGGTCACATCGTAAAGATTCAGATACAATCTTTGAAGGGTCATCGATTGTGAAATCAAAAGATCCGAGTTCGATGCCGTAAGACCGAGATTGACAACCGTACCTATGAACGGAAAAGATGTGCCCGTTTTAACCGTGTATCCGTTTGGAATCAAAGTTTGACCTGAAAATCCGAGATTCCAGTTAAGATAAAAAGGAATTACCATCGCGGAATTGTCTGGAGCAGATGAAGGTGCCCAATAAAAAGCACCTGACATGTTTATCCCGCTTGACAAAGATTGCGTTGCCGCAACGGTATATGAAACAGATGGGTAAAATAGAAAATCTTTGTTAAAGATCAAACCCGTTAACGGCACTCCGAGATTGGCGGAAAAAGAGACCATTTGCGGAGAAAGAGAAAATCCAGCCTCAAGGGCGACTTTACCGTAATGCGCAAGACCGACACTTAAGTAATCGTAAGTTGCCGAAGTAGAAATATTTCCACCTGCGTAAACGCTGTTCTGCCCGAGTGTGTCTCTTAAAAGTGCGAAACCTCCCATTGAGTAAACGAGAGAAGTGCCGTCCAACGTAAGAGTCGGTATCATTCCAAAGCCCAACGTTTTGAGGTTGTCCTTGTATGGCTTCGAGATATTTTGAATGGAAGAGGAAACGCTCATAAGATTTACGGATGGGTCAACCATGACCTGTTCAAAGGTGAAAACTCCGTTGACAGGGACAAGTCTGTCCTTCCATCCGTCTATCACGAAGAGGTTATAGCCGTTTGTCGTGTAACCGGCGTAAAATAATCTATTTCCAACAATTTGAGGGGCAAATGCTCCACCGACGACATTCGTTATCTTGTAGAATTGCCCATTCTGAAAGTTCAAAGCGTAAAGGTTAAAAATACCATTCGCGTCAGGCTGAGCAGATGAGAAAATGATGTAATTTCCATCCTGTGAAAAGGCAAGATCGCGCATGAGATAATTTCCTGACACTATTTTGTAAACATTGCCGCCATCTATTTCATATATCTCTTCTTTTCCGTCGTATGAGGCCGAAAAGTATATTTTACCTCCAAAGGCATTTATGGACGTTATGACTATATAAGTCGGACCAAGCACCGTGTTTATCAAACCGCTTTTGTAATTCAAAATCTTTATGGAGTACAAACCTCCGTTTTCATTCACGTAAGCAATTTGATCGTTTGAAAGCCATGTGGTCATTAAAACGCCGTTGATCGATGTGTCCGAGACGTTACCGTTGATTGCAAGGAAAAGTCGATCGTAATCAAAATTACCTTCGCTTTCTGGCACTATTCTTGTGAAAGCCACGCTGTTGCCATTCGGAGAAACAGACAAAGATTGCACATAACCGTTATCGTAAACAAATCCGCCGACATCGTAAAAGTTTTTACTGCTTATATCAAGCGTATTCATAACCATTATCGATGGAACCGACGAAGCGTTTTCCGAATAATAGTAAAGTTTTCCGCCATTGCTTCCATTGACAAGACCTGTCCATCTGCCCGAGTGCGTTAATTGGATGCCTTCAAAAACATTGCCAACTTTTGCAGCCGCGCTGTTGACATTTTGCTTTTCACTTGATATCCAGCTCGAAATTATATCCGAAAAGTGCTTCTTTAACGTTTTTGAAATCGCCGAAGGTATACCATCATTAGGATCTTGAGAAAAGTTCGAAACTATATTTTGAATCGACGTGGCCCCGTAAGTTTGGGCAATATACCTTATGAAACTACCTCCCATGAGGTAAGGAGATCCAGCCGGATCCCATCCATCGCTTCCATAATTTATCGAACCTCCAAGACCGTTAAATCTTCCGGCAAGTACATATTCCCTCAGATACATTTCAAACATGGGATCGTTTAATCTGCCTCTGCCATCGTTAAAAATCGTTTCTGTGTATTCGGCAAGTCCTTCCTGAAAATAAGCGGGTATCATGATGGCATTAAAGGCCGTCGATAACGGAGCGCCGTAAGTTCTTAAAAAATCAGGGCCGCCTTTTTGGGTAAGCAATATATGGGTAAGTTCGTGCGTGAAAACAAACTTCACCCAAGGGCTTACACTCGGCGAAAAATATTGATCCGCAGATGAATTTAAAAAGATGAAGATCACGTTATCAACGGGATCTGTAACGGAATTAACAACATCGGTATCATTTTCAAAAACAACGGTCAGTTTTGATGATGGTTGTATTCCATAAAAATTCGTCATTTCTGTGTAAACTTCATCTGCGTATTTGAGAAATTCATTCACGGCGTACTCACATCCAGGCTGATAAACAACGTTCAAATAAGGAGTTGAGATGACTTCATAAGATGAATATGGATTCGAATAAATCGGCAAAAAAGGATTCATCGCTCCGAAGACTATCATAGGAACAACAAGTAAACCCAAAAGCCATCCCAATTTTTTCAATCAAATCCCTCCTTTTAAACTTTTAAACTTAATTTCAAAATTTTATCTTCACCGGGTAAGAGGCTGAATTTCCACATTGGCGTCAAAGATGTTCCCTGATAAACTTTTTCAAATCCACCCTCAGAATAAGAGATTGTATATATGGGATACATCCAGTATTTAACGATATCATCCGTTTCAAGATCCACGTAAACTTTTTCGTATTCGGTTACGATGCTCAATTTTTTAGTTTCAAAGGCGCCAACGTAAGAGGCTCTGTGCTTTTCTCCCCAGTCGAAATACCTATCATCGCTATCGCCTGACATTAAATTGAAGGTCATCTCGGAACCAAACCACAGCGATACTTTTTTGTCTGATGAATTTTTAATTTTGTATGACACTTCAAGTGCGTTTGGTTTTAAATTGAATGATTTTTCAAGATCTATCGGAATCCAATCCGATCCAACCCATACGTGACCATGGCGCACAAGGCGAGATTTCCCGATTATATCGTAAGGTTGGTTGACAAAATCTCCCTGTTCCGGATAAACAGATGACGCATAACCTTCAAGTGTTGCGTTATCTCCAAAGAAATGATCCATCAACGAAAAACGTTCGTACCAGTCAGTGTGTAGATATTTTTGAAGTCCTTCCTCTTTTGTCAGTACAACATCATGAATGGTCTTTGCCTTTCCTAACTTTTCAAGTTGATCGTTTGTTATGGCTTTCGGCATCAATTCGTGATAAACTTCATATCTTCTGGTAAGGGAATTTATGAGGTTATAGGATCTTTCCCTTAGATCAATTTCTATTACCCTGCCGCCGTAATCCGGATCCACAACAATTTCAAGTTTTTTATTTTTAAGGATGATTTCATCGAGACCATCTTTATCGTAATCCAATTGCTCAATCTTTGAACCATGCGCAGGATCGATCATCTTCTCGGCCTTTATAAGATGCTCGTAAATCGCCGCTCTTAGATGTGGCAAATAGAGTCCTCCAAAAACTCCGTGCCAGTAAGGATCGTTGCACTGACCCTGCCAGTATTCATCAAGAATGTTTTGATCTTTTATATTTTCCTTTTGAATAAGGTCATGAATGTAAAGCATTTTCTTGTGCATAAGGTTAGATTCGGTATACTTGGAAAGGAAGGTGCGCCATATGCCGCCCTTTAGAAACATTTCCATGGATTCGTAAGTTCCATTTTTTTTCAAATTTTCAATCAAAGATTCAAAGTTAGCCCTTGCCCTTGTGGGGAAAGCCCATTCCATCAATTCGCTGTAAGACGAAATCGGAAGGTAAGTTCTTCCCATCGCGCTGTGTTTATCCACATAATCTGAAAAAGAGACCATGTCAATCCAATCGGAATTCGACTCGAGTGCCGTGAAAAATTGTTCAAGCCATGCTTTGGTGTAAACCTGTTCGTAGGTTCCGGGCCAGACTCCGAATTTTTCACCGTCATCAAACATGACAAGTGCATTTTTCCCGTCAGACGTGGCCGTTGACTTCAAAAACGAAATCGTATCGTCGACATTTTCAAAAGGTATCAAATATCTTAACTTCTTTGATATCGGAAAGACTTTAAGTGTGTATCCTTCCTCTTCGGTTACGTAATATCCCGTTAATTCATCTTCGTAATGGCCGGCATTTTTAAAATGCGAATCGTCCACCACAACGTAATCGACACCTGCAATTGCAAGTGCTTTGGATATCTGAGGCTCCCATACTCTCTCGGCAAGCCACATGCCACGCGGTTTCACTCCGAAAAGGTCTTTGATCCTTTCTGACAACTTTTTTATCTGGCTAGTTCTGTCTTCTTCCGGAATTACGGGAACTATAGGCTCGTAAAATCCACCTGTGAATATCTCAAGTTGTCCTTTTTCAACGAGATGTCTTACCTTTTTTATGTAATCAGGATATTTTTGTGCCAATTTATCCAAAAGCCATCCCGAGAAATGTATTGCCATTTTAACCTTCGGATGTTTTTCAAGAGTTTCGATGAAAGGTTTGTAAGATTTTTCATAAGCGTCTTCAATTACAAATTCAAAATTTCCAACCGGTTGGTGATTGTGAATCCCGAATAAAAAATTAACTTTGTTCAAAATTAGCACCTCCTGAACTTTTCTGCTTTCTCTTTTTGTACTTTATATCGTATTTGTTGCTCTGCTGGCCGTCGAAAATCATCTTGATCTTAACGTTAGAAACTTTTTCAATTGATTTTATAATACCATCTTCGAGATAGGCTTTCAAAATGGGAGGAAGATGCACTTCAACTTCTCCTATGTCTTTGTAATTTGTCAATTGGAGTTCTTTAACGATCTCTTTCATAAGCCTGTTGGGCGATATTATGTGACCTTCTCCAAGACAAATCGGACATTTGATTTTGTAAAAATCTCTTAAAGGGGGAGAGGTTCTTTTTCTTGTCATTTCCAGAAGACCAAGCCTTGTAAATTCTCCCACCGACGTCTTCACTTTATCCTTTTTCAACTCTTCTTCGAGCACATGAATTACCAATTGACGTTCTGATTCGTTTTTCATGTCTATAAAATCTATGACTATAACGCCGCTTTCATTTCTTAACCTTAGTTGTCTTGGAATTTCTCTCGCGCTTTCTATGTTTGTTTTCAAAATCAAATCTTCAGAATCAACTCCTGAGGTATTTGAACCGGTATTTACATCTATCACAAGCAGTGCTTCGGCGGGATCGAAATACAAAACTCCGCCGCTGGGTAACTTAACCGTCCTTGAAAGAGAATCGAGAATTTGTTTTTCTACGTTTAACTCTTTGAACGCATCTGTTTTGATAAGACGTATCATCGGTTGAGATTTTAAATTCAAAGACGTCGCGATCTCCAAAAGTTTATTTTGAATGTTTTCATCGTCAACGATTATTTCATCAACAGTGTTGTCTATTTTCTCTCTGAAAATGTAATCCAAAAATCCTGAATCTTCATATATAGCCTGAGGTTTTCTTGCCCTCTTGAATTTTCTCTGTATATCTTCCCATCTTTTTTTCAACAATTGAAGTTCTTCTGTGATCTTTTGCGCATCTACACCTTCAGACGCCGTCCTGACGACGAGTCCATGACCTTTGGAAATAGATTTCGCTATATCGTAAAGTCTTTTCCTTTCAGATTGATCCGCGATTTTTTTTGAAACGCCGATATTCGCAACATGTGGCATAAAAACAAGATATCTTCCCGCTATGCTTATATAAGAAGTTACCTGTGGCCCTTTCAATCCTATCGCATCTTTTTTAACCTGAACAAGTATTTTCTGCTTTGGCTTAAGCATCTCGACTTTCAGCGTTTTTCCATTCCTCGGCTTTGAAAGGCAGAGATCTTTCTCCCTCAAGAAAGCATTTTTCCCCTCTCCGATGTTAACAAACGCGGCCTGAAGATTCGGAACGACATTTTCGATCTTGCCAAGATATATGCTGCTTGTCAAAGACTCTTCATCGGCTTCTTCAAAATAAATTTCAACGAGTTGATCATCTTCAAGCAAGCCTATTTTCAAGCCATCCAATTCATCTTTGCTCACCACAACACGTTTTACGGAAGTCTTGCTGGTTACTATAAAAACCACCTCTTCAAATTGACAAATTATAACGATCTCATACAAAAATAAAAACCACAAAAAGCGCTTGCTACTTTACGCGCTTTTCCTAAAATTCATGTTTTTCACGAGATAAGACCCAAAATACAAATATGTGCTTTTCCATCTTGTCTATTGACGTCCACTCATAACTTTAGATAAAGTTTCCGTTATCTTATCCTGCCTGAAAGGCTTGACCACGAAGTCTTTCGCTCCTGACTGCAACGCTTCCATAACCATCATTTGCTGGCCCATGGCGCTGCAAATGATTATCTTGGCATTTGGATTTAACTTCATTATTTCTTTTGTGGCTTCTATTCCATTCATCTCTGGCATTATCGTGTCAATTGCCACAACGTCCGGATTTAACTCTTTGTACTTTTCAATTGCTTCTTTACCGTTGATCGCTTCTCCCACAATTTCAAAACCGGCCTTTGTCACCATATCTTTCAACAACATTCTCATAAAGGCAGCATCATCAACGATTAAAACTCTTTTACTCACCTTTTCCTCCCAATTATAAGACAAAGCGCTGGAGATCAAGTAACGAAATTAACCTTTTGCCTTTTATTATAACACTTTTGATGTAATTAGCGCCATGATAACACCGGCGAGAGCATTCTTGCTCGAAAAAGTTAAAAGTCAGCACCTTGGATTCACAAGAAGATTCGAACATCACGATCTTCTCCCTTGCACGTTCGTATTCACTTTAAATTTTGAGAAAAGTTCTCAACAAGAGATGGAATATCTATCACTAACGCAACAGCACCATTTGAGAGAATCGATCCACCGCGGAATGCTTTTGCTTTTTCGAACATCTTTCCGAGTGTTTTGAGGGCGATCTCATCCTGTCTTATGAATTCGTCAACGATAAGACCATATTTCATGGATTTGTATTCGATGATCATGACACTTGCACCTGCATCTGAATTGCCGATTTCTCCAAAATACTCTCGCATATCCATAAGAGGGATGATTTCGTTTTTGATAACCACAACTTTGACATTTCCGATAACTTTTACATTTTCCGGCTTAACGTAAATCAATCTATCTACATCTGAAAGAGAAATGGCATAAGTTTGCTTGCCTATTCCGATCAAAAGCGCTTTGATGGCGGATGAATTTGACGATATCTTTACACTCGGAGATACATCAGGCATTTGAGATCCATCAGGATCAAAGTTCTCTACGGAAACACTTTCGACTTCCGAAACGTTTGATATCATGTCTTGAATTTCAGAAATGGATTTTTTTGTTATAAGAAATAATTTAACCGTCTTATCGAAATTTTCTTTTTCTATCTCTTCGACAGACGGTTCCGAAAATATTATTTGACTTCCATCCGATTCTATTCTTTTGAAAATCACGTAAATTCTGGAAGATTTCATAACCGCATCTTTTACCAGATTTACAACTATCTTGTGAACTTGAAATCCTTCTTTGATTGCCAATTTCGAAACTTTCAAAACTGAATCGGGAATGGCATCAGATAAAATATTTTTCACTGCACTTCGCATCTGAAAAGTGGAATTTTCTTTTGAAGTGGTTTCATTTGCTTTTTCTATCAAAGAACCATCTCCACCTTTTAAAAAAGTTAAAAATCTGGTGGAGGCGATGGGAATCGAACCCACGTCCGAAATACCTGCCGTGCGAGTTTCTCCGAGTGCAGCCCATGTTTGTCGTCATTAAACTTTCCGCATCGGGCACGGAAAGTTCAACCGAGTTCCCTTTATTTCCACAAATGAACAGGAACATTTTCATTTGTGTAGTCCGGAATGCTGACGCCCTTTATGTATCCATCCGGACAGAAGATACAAGGACGGCTACTTAACTATTAAGCAGCAAGTGCGTATTCAGGATTGACGTTTATTGTCATTCCAACCTTTTTCACAGGGAGGTAGGCACCCCTGACTCGCTTCTCGCAAAACACATATCCCGTCGAAACCATTTCGCCCCCAAATAATTTTATCACAAATACACAAAAAATGAACTACCCCGAGTTTGTGTATGAAGTCCATCTGCAAAAGCAAAATATCGTATAATATTTACGTGGAGTCTTCTTTGAAAAAACAGATAAAAGGGCACCATGCCCTTTCATCAATGGAGCAGGTGATGGGACTTGAACCCATGACCTCCGCCTTACCAAGGCGGCGCTCTACCGATTGAAGCTACACCTGCCACTCTTTTTATGGAGCGGGAAACGGGGATTGAACCCGCGACCTTCTGCTTGGCAAGCAGGCGCTCTACCACTGAGCTATTCCCGCCAAACTGGTTGGTGCGAGAGGTGGGACTTGAACCCACACGGTTTTATCCACTGGATCCTAAGTCCAGCGCGTCTGCCAATTCCGCCACCCTCGCGAACCACTGGTGACCCGTGCGGGATTCGGACCCGCGGCCCCTTGATTAAAAGTCAAGTGCTCTACCGGCTGAGCTAACAGGTCTCCTTTCAAAGACAAAGAAATTTTATCATACAAGTTATTTAAAGTCAAGCACTCTTAAAACTAAATTTGCAAATTGCAGTCTAAACATGTGTGATAATAGAGTTTAACCCTTTTTAAGCAAGAATTCTCCCCCTTCTATAAGTGGTGGGAGTATGTCACATATGAGATATCGTTGACTTGAGAATTCGTCTTATGTTTTTACCGTCAACTGATCATTCGCCATACGCCAATTATATATTTCACTTTTAAAAGAAATTTGGTATATAATGATTTAAAGTAAGAAAATTTTTTGGAAGTTATTTCATTTTTGGAATTGAAAAGAGGTGTTTTGTTTGAGGATTTTGATGGTTTATCCAAGTTATCCCAACACATTTTGGAGTTTCAAATACGCCCTTAAGTTTGTATCCAAAAAAGCATCCTTACCTCCGCTTGGACTTCTTACGATTGCAACATATCTACCAAAAACATGGAATGTAAAACTCGTTGATATGAATTGCGAAAAATTGAAAGACGAAGATATAAAAAACGCAGATTACGTTTTTATAAGTGCAATGACAGTTCAAAGAGAGTCTTCAAAGGAAGTCATAAAGAAGTGCAATGATTTTGGAATACCCGTCGTAGCCGGTGGGCCGCTCTTTACAATGGAACCGGATACATTCCATGATACAGTTGATTATTTCGTGCTTGGAGAGGGCGAAGATATCATGGATGATCTTGTAAAAGATATTGAAAACAAAAAGGTCAAAAGATATTACGTTAAAACCGCTTTTTGTGATATCGCAAAAACTCCTGTGCCAAAATGGGATTTGTTGAATCTTAAGTGGTATGCTTCGATGAGTATCCAATACTCGAGAGGATGCCCATACAACTGCGAATTTTGCGATATAGGTGCTCTGGGCGGAAGAGTTCCACGTCAAAAAAGTGCAAAACAGATAATAGATGAAGTACAATCTCTGTACGATGCGGGATGGCGCAAATCCATCTTCTTCGTGGATGACAATTTCATAGGTAACAAATCAAAGTTGAAGAAAGATGTGTTGCCGGCACTCGTGGAATGGCAAAAATCTCACAGATATCCATTTACGTTTTACACGGAGGTTTCCATAGACTTTGCCGACGATGATGAACTCATGAAACTCATGTCTCAATCTGGTTTCGACAGGGTCTTTGTGGGAATAGAAACTCCGGATCCAGAAAGTTTGAAAGAAGCAAATAAATATCAAAACATAAAGCATGATCTTGAAAAATCAATTAACAAGATACAGTCTTTCGGATTTGAAGTTCAAGGTGGATTTATAGTGGGTTTTGACAGTGATATGCCAACGATCTTCAAAAGGCAGTTCGACTTCATACAAAACAATGGCGTTGTCACGGCTATGGTCGGTTTGTTGAATGCCCCTCGCGGAAGCCAACTTTACGAAAAACTCAGAAGCGAGAATAGATTGCTCGGAGAAATGACAGGCGATAACGTAGATGCCATGACAAACATAATACCAAAGATGGACTCCAAATCACTCGTGAGTGGCTACAAATCTTTGGTTGGCTTGCTTTACAATCCAAAGAATTATTACAAACGGCTAAAAGAATTTCTTTCAGTTTACAAGGTACCTAATTTCCCGAAATCAAAAATCAGCGCTTCGGAAATCGGCGCATTTTTAAAATCCATCTTTTTGCTGGGAATATTTGGCAAAGAAAGAAAAGAATATTGGAAGATTCTAACATGGAGTTTATTTAAAAAACCTAAAGTGTTTTCCAAAGCAGTTTCATTTGCGATATATGGATATCACTTCAGAAAAGTAGCAGAAAAACTTTCTAAATCCGAAAAAAAAAGGAGTTTATCTGAAACGTGAAAAAAAATCTTTTGTTTTTGGCCATAGCGATCTTCATGATCGCTGTTGTTTTGTCATCATGCTTTTTGATCTCGCACACACTCGTAATAAATTCGTCTCCGCAAGGAATCGAGGTACTTATCGATAACGTTTCGTACACCACACCTGTATCGACAGAATTATCTTACGGTTTGCACACAATCGAAGTAATACCCACTTATGCGACGACTGGCAATTACGCCGGCACATCAAACACGAAATATGTTTTTTCTTCCTGGTCTGACGGATCAATTCAAAATCCCCGACAAATAAATCTAACATCCGCTCAAAGTTATTCATTCGCACTTTCAACTTACTACAAACTCGTCCTTGGATCGAATATCGGCATTTTACCATCGTCAAATCCTGTTTATCCGAATAACTTTTATCCGCAAAATTCTCCGGTAGAGATCACGGCACCACAAATTTCAGGATACATTTTCGATTACTGGATCATAAACGGAGGAGTTATAACCGGAAATCAACAGACTCAGATGTTGACGCTTCCGACTCAGGCAACGGCTATTTACACGCAAATAGTTCCACCTTCAATTCCTTCAAACCCATATCCTGAAAATGGAAGTATCGGCCTTCCAACAACGGTAAAATTAACTTGGTCGGGATCCGATCCAAATAATTCCCCACTTACTTATTCGCTTTATTTTGGAACTTCTCAAAATCTTTCTCTTATTTCAAATCTTGCAACTTCAACTTACACGGTCTCAAACCTCAATTATTCGACGACTTATTACTGGTACGTGGTTGCGAGCAATAACTATAAATCAACGACAGGACCCACTTGGAGCTTCACAACTCAAAACGAGCCTGTTCCTTCTGCACCTGCAAATCTTTATCAAACTTCAGTAACGTCGAATTCAATCGGACTTGCATGGTCGCAATCTCCACTTGCATCCGGATACAACGTTTACAGATCGACAAATGGAATTAACTTTTCAAAGATCTCGTCGGCATTCAACACGTATTACACGGATACAAATCTCTCACCTTCGACAACCTATTATTACGTCGTCACGGCGTACAATCTGTCTGGAGAATCAGGATATTCAAATAAAATAACCGTTACAACGCAATCGGCCCCACCGACCGCATACGGGATTGTAAATGGTTCGGTAAGTGTTTACACGGGCCAGAGTGCATTTGTTTCATCCGCACCAGTTTATCAAAATGCAAACTGGCAAATACAAAAATACACGGGTTCCGATTACGTTCCAAATCAGGTAGTCGTTGGATTCAAAAGTGGCATGAGACCAAATACACTTTCTTTATATCAATCTCCGTTTAAATACAACGTTGCGAGCACACTTCAAACTCCAAATTACGAGGTCAATGCTTCTTTGATAACCGTCTCAACGTCCGTCGAAAGGGCTATCGGTTATTTCAAATCTCTTCCAAGCGTCGCCTACGCCGAGCCCAACTACATAGTCCATGCTTTGTCGACTCCAAATGACCCGGATTTCCCCAAACAATGGTATTTACAAAATATCGAAGTGCCACAGGCATGGAATGTATCAACAGGAGCGAACACGGTGATCGTTGCCGTAGTAGATACCGGCGTTTCATCGACACATCCGGATCTTCAAAACATACTCGTGCCGGGTTACAATTTCATCAACAACACGACAAACACGATGGATGATTTCGGTCATGGTACATTTGTTGCCGGCATAATAGATGCGGACACAAACAATAATATGGGAATCGCGGGCATAAATTGGGGAGGATCTAATTCTACGAAAATAATGCCGATAGTCGTCCTCGGATCGGATGGATCGGGATCTACTTATTACGTAAGTGAAGGCATAATTTACGCCGTCGAACATGGCGCAAAGGTGATAAATTTAAGTCTTGGTGGGACTGCATACGATCACACGGAACAACTCGCATGCCAGTACGCGTACAACAACAACGTTGTGGTCGTTGCCGCTGCCGGAAATGACTCAAGCAACTCTTTGGAGTACCCAGCCGCATTTCCAACCGTTATCCCTGTTGCATCCGTCGCGCCTTCAGGATCGTCATACACTTTGGCTTATTATTCAAACTACGGCGCAACGGCCATCTGTGCGCCAGGAGGACAGATGTATTCACCAAACGATCCAAATGGCGTTTTCAGCACGACTTATTCGACATCTACAAACACGAATGGATATGGATACTGGCAGGGTACGTCCTTTGCGGCGCCTCAGGTCTCCGCCATAGCAGCGCTTATGATATCCCACAACATAACCGGTGTTGCCAACATAACAAAGATACTCGAGAATACGGCCACAAATATAGGTCCTCAATCAACCTTCGGATACGGCCTTGTCAACGCTTACAATGCTATAACCTACAACGGTGGATGGGAGCCGATGATCGTATGGGCACAAAATTCTTCCGGAATTGTGGCAACTGCCGTGATTTCTCCAAATGGAAGTTTTTCGATGAAAGTACCCGTGGGAAATTACCAGATATACGCATGGCAGGACTTTAACGGCGATAATCAGATAGATCAGGGAGACCTCTACGGGTATTATGGATATTCAGGCACCCAATCAACGCCCTCGACTTTGATTGTAAGCGCAAATCAAACTTACAATTTAAACATACAGGTAAGTCCCGAAGTCAGCACACCACCATCTATTTATGGCGCATCAAAGATTACGCTTGACGACTTTATTCACAGTCTCATAAAGGCTCACTATGAAAATCTCAGATCCTCTTTACAATCCAGTCGATGATCGTTTTTCGGAATTCCGACGAGTATTGAGGATCGCAAAAGATTTCGTGATAGGCACCATCAAAAATTTTCAATTCTTTATCCTTTGAGGCGATAACGGAGAACAACTTTTTCGTCCCATCGTACGGAACGATTTTGTCCTGCGATCCGGCGATCATAAGCACGGGAGCCGTGAAATTAGAGGCTCTTTCAAAGACTGTGTCTACATTTTTAAACATTTCTGCAGAAAGGCGCGCCGTTATTTTGTTGTAAACAAGCGGATCATTTGTATAATCTGAAATAACCTTTTCGTTTCTTGAAAGAGTTTTTGGATCTATTCCATTGTTAAAAGCCATCTTGGGACTTACCGTCGAAAAAATCTTTGCCATGGTAATGAGAAAGCCTGAGACATTTGACAAAGAAAAAGCCCCGCTCGATAGCACCGTACCTTTCAAACGTCCTTGAAATTCTTCGTTGTACCTTGCAGCGATAAGACCGCCGAGACTGTGGCCCAACATGAAAATGGGAAGGTTTGTTTTTTGCATCTTTATGAAATCATCTATGTCTTTTAAGAAATCCTCAAAATGATTCACATATCCTTTTATGACAGGATTTTTGCCATGCCCCCTTTGATCGAATCCAACCATCTCAAGACCGGCAGAGTTGAATTCTTTGGATATAACATCGTACCTTGAGACGTGTTCGCCAAGGCCATGAATTATCACAACAATTGCTCTTGCACCATTTACAGGCCATCTGAAAGCATCTGTCTTTCTGCCATTCAATGTTATTTCGGCAGATTCCATTTTATCACCTCACGAATTCACTTTACCTATGACTTTCTCTATCTCTTCAACGCTGATTGCCCCGATTCTCAAAATTTTCGGAGGATTGACCGTCATATCTATGACAGTAGAAGGAAACCCTTTCTCAACAGGGCCATCGTCCACGTAAAGATCTGCCGAATCTTTAAGATAATTGTACGCATCTGGACACGTGAGCGGATCTTTTTGACCTGAAAGATTTGCGCTCGTCGCCGCAATTGGTCCGACCAAAGCGGAAAGATCCCTGAAAAATTTGTTTGACGGCATCCTAAAACCAACGGTATATCCGTAAGAGATGGCCGATCGAGGAACGGCGCAGGACGCCTCCAAAACTATTGACAAAGGTCCTGGCCAGAAAGTTTTCATAAGAGCGGATACCTTATCCGAAACATATCTTGAAAGATCAAAAACATGGGCCATCTCGGATATATGTATAAGCAACGGTTTGTCAAAACTTCTTCCTTTTATTTCATATATTTTCTTTATGGCATTATCATCGTCCAAAAGTGCACCTACGCCATAAACGGTTTCGGTTGGGAAAACAACTGCACCCCCATTTTTCAAAATGTCCGAGGCAATTTTTAAAGTTTCAGACTCTTTAGAAGATAGTATTTTGGCCATTTTACCTCCTTGATACAAAAATGAGTCGCTTAGTTGCGACTCTGCTTTTACCTATCTGGTGCCGAGGGCGGGACTTGAACCCGCACGAGCATAAGCCCACATGCCCCTCAAGCATGCGTGTCTGCCAGTTCCACCACCTCGGCAATCTTGAATATCATATCAAAGAAATAAAATTATGTCAAGTTCTAATGGTCAGGGCGACTGGATTTGAACCAGCGACCTCCAAGTCCCGAACCTGGCGTTCTTCCATCTGAACTACGCCCTGTGTCAAAAATTATACCATGAAAAGTACAAACACGTCAATGTTAACATATATTGACTTTAGGATTTTGAATGTGTATAATTATCTTGATCGTTTCTCTAACAAACGCCAAGGAGGCAGAAATTATGGAAGCTCTGAAAGTTTCTTCGAAATCGAAACCCACGGCAGTAGCAGGTGCACTTGCTGGAGTACTTAGAGAAAACGGCAAGGCTGAGATTCAATCTATTGGGGCAGGAGCGGTAAATCAGGCTGTCAAAGCGGTTGCAATAGCGAGAGGATATGTGGCACCCAGTGGAATGGATCTCGTTTGTATACCATCTTTTGTCGACATAGAAATCGATGGAGAGATGAGAACAGCCATAAAGTTTGTCGTTGAGCCAAGAAAATGATCGAAAAGCGCCTAAAGGCGCTTTTTACTTTCCCATATCCGTGCCAACCCGAGCGGTATATACAACGGCAAGCATTGTCTGGATCAAAGTGGCATAAGAGGTACATGTATACTTCACGCGACGTCCGTCTATTCTTTTTAAATCAGGTATAAGCATTGATTCATCGGCCATTTCAGTGGAATTGAATTCCACATCGAGTTCATAAGGTGAATTGAATTTATAGGGTTTTATCGACTTATCGTACGTTCTGTCGAGCGCCGTCTTCACACCCGCGATTACTTCCCGCTTAAGCACATTTTTAGGCCGCATGATCGCGGCGAATCTGCTTAAGCCAGTTTTCGTTTCTATTAAAACCGTGCTTTGAAGTGTATCTTTTAATTCATCTACAAGCGCATGATCTCCTATGACCAAAGAAACCGGCATTCCAAACTCACCTGCAAATGCGGCGTTTATCAAAGTTTCATTCATTCTCATGCCATTTATTTTCATCGTGTGCACGGATGCGGACGAATAGGTGTGATCCATTATCCCATGAATGGCACCAACACCGGCATGATATCCAACAAAAAAGACAGTGGAAAATGATTCGTCTAATCCGGCCATCATGTAATAATCTCGAAGCCCTCCCCTTAAAAGATAAAGCCTGTCGTCGTATTCGGTAAAATCGTAAGATATATTTTCTCCGAGCGCGTGAGAATCGCACACGAGTATCTGATCTACATTGGAATTTTGCTTTGACGCCCTTACTCCATCAACAACCCATTGAAGTGTTTCTTCAAGATACTTATTCAAAAATCTTGGATCTTTATCGCTCACCTGATGCCATGAATTTATTCCGGGTAATCCTTCCATATCGGTAGAAATGTAGATTTTCATAACTCCTCCCCAATGAACTTAGATACGGTCCTGCAAAAGCAGGACCGTCAATTTACTTTGATAGCATGTAGAAATATGGGCCGAATTGGGCTATTTCTGCGTTGTAATACCACCCTTTTACCCACTTTCGCGCAACCCAGTATGCTTCAGGCTGATCCGGCCATATGTAAAGCGCATTTTCGTAATCCAGCCTGGAAAGTTCCTGTGCTATCTTTGCCCTCTGATCCGGATTCAAAGTCGTGACAAGTTTATCGACAAGAGAATCGAGATTTTGTTTGGCAAAATCCACGAAACTATGTCCCAAAAATGAGGCGTAAAATCCGTTGGACGAATAGCATGCGAACGCAAAATCGTAAGGGTCTGGATAATCCGCGCCCCATGAAACAGAGGTAATCGGCAGTTTGCCGGCAATCAAATCCGCACTGAAAGAAGAATTTATCTCTCCGATTGTACTTATTTGAAATTTTGGATTTATCTGTCTTGCGTACGTGCTTAAAGTTTGAAGCGCAAGTTGTCTTGTGGCGTTACCGGCACCGTAAACTATGGTGAATTTAAAACCTAAGTCCCATAACTTCCCATCATAGGCCTTTTTGAAATATTCGGTTGCTTTGGCTAAATCCTGATGATATTTCGGCAGATTCGGATCGTATCCGAGAAGACCGTTTATTATTGCGCTGTTAGGTTGCAAAGCCTGTCCGTTCCATACCTGTTCTATGTATTGCTTGTAAGGGAAAAGGTACTCGAAAGCTTTTCTGACGTCTAAATTCGAAAAGAAGTCAGGTGGAATACCGTTTCCATCCAATTTGCCGGATCCTATGAAACTATTTGGAGTGGTTATGTTCCACTGAAAAGGCATTAAATCTACAAGTAACATCGGAAATCCGGTCAAAACCGTTATATCGGGGTTATTTTGGACTTGAGAAAGATTTTGGACAGGGACACGTATCGCATCCGCTTGACCACGCTGAAGATCGAGCAAACTTGTCGTGAATTCATTTACATATTTTATGACAGCGTATTTTATCTTTGCCGGCCCTGCCCAGTAATTGTCAAATCTTTGGAAAAACACTTCCTGTCCGGGCGTTATGTATTTTATCATGTAAGGACCACTTCCGTTTTCTATATCGTACAGAGGATCATTGCCTACTGTCGGGTTATGATATTGCCACCAGTCATCGGCAGCGCCGTTCCATGCGTTGTGTTCGGCACACCATTTTTGATCCAAAACCGCCGCCCAGTTAGAAACAGGACCTGCGAGTATGTAAAGAAACGGTGCGTAAGGCTGAGGAAGATGAATTATCAGATCATTGCCCTTTATCTCAAAATCTTTGTTGAGAATGTCAAAGGCGTTTATGAGAGCCTGTTTGTACTTGTCGCTTAACAATTTGTTGGTTCCGGTCGCAAAAATACCAAGCGAATCGAAACTCGTGTAACTCAAAGGGTTTTTGAGCCCGAGTTGCTGGGCTACAACTTGCACTATCGATGTGACGTACTGACCATCAATTTGTGGAAACAAAGGTCCGGTGAGTAACCATGCAGGTCCGCTTACCACATCGAGTATTATCGTCCTCTCGAGTGAGTACACCACGTCTTGCGGTGTTAATTTGTCACCGTTGTGAAAAAGTACGCCATCTCTTATGTGAAAAACGTAAGTCGTTCCGTTGTCCAGTATGGTTCCGTCTTTGAGAGAAGGAACATTTGTCGATAACATAGGAGAAAGATTCACGGTAGAAGTGCCGTCATATTGAATCAGTTGATCGTAAAGTTGCATTACCACCTCGCTTGAGGTGAAATCGTACTCAAAAGCAGGATCCAAACTCCAAAAAGGTCCGGGCTGTTCGTAAACGAAAGCATCAGGATTGACGACATCATCGCTTATCGCAACAACACCGATGCTAAAGATCACGGCCAACAGAATCACAAAAACTTTTTTCATTAAAAACACCCCCTTGCTTTTATTGTAAAACTTTATTCAAAAGATTACCTTTAACCATAATTGAATCTATTTCAAAAGTGCCTTTATCAACAAAAATCATATCTGCGCGTTTGGGTTTTTCTATTGTTCCTGCGTTGTCAAACTTGAAAAATCTCGAAACATTTAGAGTGAACGGCTTTAAAGCGTCTTCGATCTTCATACCTCTTTCGACACACGCTTTAAAGGACTTAAACATGGCAGAACAATCAGAAACTTTCATCGAAACAAAATTACCTTTTTCATCAAAGTCCGGAATGCTCCCGTTAGAATCGCTGCTTACAAGGATGTGATCCAAACCGGCACCGTTTGAGATGAGATATTCGATAGAATCCACAACGCTGACGGATTCCTTTGAAGTATCTTCCGCCGTTATATCGACAAAACCGCCCATCTTGATCCATTCTAAAGCATTTTGAAGCAGTAACATATTCCTGTTCACGTGCGTCGGCAAAAAAGATTCTATCTTTATTTCATCGTCAGAAACGGCCTCTATCAAGGGAGACAACATCTTTTTCGAGTTGCCGATATGCACGATGATCTTGCCGGATTTTGAGGAAATCATCGAAGCAACGCGACATTCTTGGGCGACTTTTTTAATTTCTTCCACTGTTAAAGCACTTGATCGATGATCTGAAATAGCCAATTCACCAACTCCTATTACCGGATCGATAAGTACGATATCTTTTTCAATCGATCCCGTGATGGTTTTAACAGGATATTGGTAAGATCCCGTCATCATGTAAGCGTTGATGTTTTCCGATCGCAATGAGTTGGTCTTTGCAAAAAGAGAAATCAAAGATTTTGTGATTGAGTCTGTTCCGAGTAATCCAATTACCGAGGTTATGCCATAATTTAAAAGTTTTGAACTTTCAATTTCCTGAATCCTTGATACAAATCCTCCTTCCCCTCCCCCGCCTATCACGTGAACATGGCCATCTATGAATCCGGGAATGGCAATCACGTTTTTCAATTTAACCGCTTTGGCAAAACCAAATTCTCCTCCTTGAGATATTTCTTCGATATATCCGTTGGAAATCAAAATATCCCTTTTACCTTTGTAAGTGGGATCGTACAGTTCAACCGCTTTAATTGATAGTATGACAATCACCTCGCTTACCAAGTCAAGCAGCGAACGTGCCAAATTTTCATTTAATTTAGAATGACAGAAATTATCGCATTTTAAACGAAATTCTAATTCACGGTAGATTTTGAATTGTAAAAATGGACGGCAAAGTGGATCTACGTAAGAGAAGTATGTTCTAATATTTCTTATCTGTGGTACTTAAAAATTGGTAACCCAATTTTGAAACACTCGCACCAATTCTTCCAACATTTACGGAGATATATCCCAATGATTTTAAATGTGACAAAATCTTTCTTACCTCGTTCTCCTTTATATGACACATTTTTGCTATCTTGCTTCTGCCGGAATTTCTGTTTTCGTGAAGAAATTTAAGCACTTCGATCTCTGAATGGTTTAAAACATCAATTCTCTCAAATATCTTTTTCGACAAATATAGAGGTATTTCATTTATGCCAATCGTGCCTGAAAAAAGATTTCCGGTGTAATCCACGAAATTCTCAACTTCTCTTCCATTGCCAGGCCATGAATGTTTTTTAAGTAAAGATACCAGTTCCGGATCGAAATAAATATCATAACCCTTTTTAGACACAAAATATTTTAAAAGCACATCGAGATCGTCTATTCTTTCTCTTAAAGTTGGAATATGCAATTGGAAAGTGGATATCCTGTAAAACAAATCCATTCTGAATTTCCCAACTTCCATCATTTCGAATAAATTCATATTCGTAGCCGATATAATTCGAACATTCACAGGTATAACGTTTGTACCCCCTACTTTTATGATCTCTTTCTCCTGTAACACTCTCAACAATTTCGATTGCAACTCAAAGGGTATTTCCGATATTTCATCCAAAAATATCGTTCCGTTATTCGCTATTTCGAACAAACCGGATTTTCCACCTTTTTTGGCACCTGTAAAAGCGCCTTCTTCGTAACCAAACAATTCGCTTTCAAGCAATTCTTCAGACAAAGAAGCACAATTGACTGGTACAAAAGGGCCATCCGATCTTTTTGAATAATTATGAATGGCCTGGGCAAAAAGTTCTTTGCCTGTACCACTTTCTCCTTCAAGTAAAATCGGCATATCGGAAATGGCCATCTTTTTGGCGAGTTTAACGACATCCTGAATTTTGTCTCCACCAACTATGGCGTTAAAGTCCATCTTTGCCACCATTCCCGCTTTTTTTATCTTAAAAGCGTGTTTTCTTTCCACATCTCTGTAAAGGTCAACGGGATAAAAAGAAATCATCATCGTACCGCCCGGCACCTCTTTTGAGTTCACTATCATTTCAGCATCATTCATCTCAATTATTTCGTTGTAAAGTTCTCTATCAACGTATTTAAGTCCCATTTTCTGAAAGATTGGATGCGTTTCCTTGCCAATACCGATCTGACCCAGATATTTTTCGGCGAGATAGTTAAAAAGTAAGATTTTGCCGTCTTCTTTGGAATAAGCAATCACAGCCTGCTTTGTCATGGAAAGCACGGTTTCCAAATCAAGTCTTACGGTTGCCATATCCAACAAAAATCTCTGCAATCCCGGCTGGGTAGATTTAACCGTTTTCGAATACTCAATTATTTTGTGAAGATCTTCCCACTCAAACAAATTGAGCCTGAACAACAATTCGAGTATAACGGAAGGATCAAAGATCCTATCGTGTATATCTATTACATTTTTGACAAACGATGGCACATATCTTGTTTCTCCGGGAGTTACGGCAGTTTCAAGACGAGGAAAATCTTTGCAACCGGGGTAATAAACGTGTAAATCAAGATCAAGTCCCAATTCTTTTGTGAGTAGCACGACCTCCTCGGCAGATTCTTTCGAATCGTTTACCAGCAACATGGGAAGACCACTTTTAAGAGATTTTAATTTTTCCCATCCATCCATGGTTAAAGTACGGCGTGGACTTAAAATCGGAATCTTTTCCTTTTGTGGGATGACAACATATTTTGCCACAAATTCTCCGGACAAAAGTATCACATCTGCTTCGTCTATCGATACTTTTTCATCTTTGACGATATAGCGCACGAAATCGGCCTTGCCTTTGAGGAAAAAACTCAGTTCATGCTCTAACAATTCTGCCAATTCACTTTTCATCGAAACAATGCCTATTTTTTTCAATCAAATCATCCTTGCTATCAAAAAAAGTCCTGTTTGAACAGGACTTTTTGAAATTTTCTTGGCTCCACCAGTAGGACTCGAACCTACAACCCTCCGGTTAACAGCCGGATGCTCTACCGGTTGAGCTATGGTGGAAGGTACAAAAAGATTTTACTACAATGATTATACTTTTGTCAACACGCACGTACGTAACATCTATCGTTTGACCGAAATTCGCTTCCCGAAACTAAACTTATAAATCTGGTGCCCCTAGCAGGAATCGAACCTGCATTTGCGGATTAGGAATCCACCGTTCTATCCATTGAACTATAGAGGCAACTTCCTTCGGAAGTATACCATATTAAATGCACAAAGATCAACAAAAAAGACCGCGTTAGCGGTCTTTTAAATCTATATCTTAATCGAAATATTTGGTCATATCTATAATGGCTATGGCTCCATCGGCTGCGGCAGTGACGATCTGTCTTAGAGGTGTTTTTCTTATATCTCCAACTACGTAGACCCCTTTAACGTTTGTCTCCATATGTTCATCCGCCAGAACAAATCCATTTTCATCAGTTTTTATGTATTTTTTGAATATTTCAACATTTGGTACAAGACCAACGTAGATAAATACTCCATCTGTTTCATGTTTGGTGATTTCTCCGGTCTGAACATTCTTCAACATGACATATTCAACATTTTTCGTGCCACCTATTTCTGTTACAACCGTATTCCATATGAATTTCATCTTCGATTTAAACGCTCTGTCCTGAGCTATTTTTTGTGCTCTCAATTTATCTCTTCTGTGTATTAAAGTAACTTCGCTGGCAATTTTGGTCATGTAAAGTCCTTCTTCAACTGCACTGTCTCCGCCACCTACAATGATGACTTTTTTGTTTTTGAAAAAACTGCCATCACAAACTGCACAGTAAGAAACACCTTTATTCATGAATTCATTTTCACCTTTTACGCCAAGTTTCTTTGGATTGCTACCTGTTGCTATCACCACAACTTTTGCGAGATATTCGTTACCAAGATCTGTTTTCAACTTTTTGGGATTCGACTCAAGATCGACTTCAACGATCTCTTCGTTGGCAAAATTCGCGCCAAAAGTTTTCGCATGTGAAAGAAAATTATCTGCAAGTGCATTTCCGCTTATCGATGTAAAACCCGGATAATCTTCTATCATATCGGTAAGTAGAATTTGGCCACCTTCAGTTGATTTTTCAAAAACCATGGTCTTCAATCCTGCCCTACCGGCATATATGGCCGTTGAAAGTCCGCCGGGTCCAGCACCTATTACCGCAACGTCATAGTTAAGTTCAGCAGGTTTAGAAACATTTGAAAGGTTGAATAAAGGCATTTTGTCTGTCAAACTCCTTTTAAAACATTCATTACCTGTTCAACAAAGGCGTCTTCCGGCAATGCTCCCACGAACTCGCCTTCACCTTCGTTTATTATTATATGTGGAACTGAAGAAACGTTGTATTGCATCGAAAGGTCTGGAAATTCATTTGCTTCTATCATTTCGCCGGTTATTTTAGGTGATTGCATGGCAAGTTTGTGTGCCATCAAAACAGCCTTTGGACAGTACGGACACGTCGGAGTAACAAACACCTGTAATTTCAAAGGTTCTTTGATATCTTCAAGTTTTTTGATTGTATCAGGTGAAAGTTCGACCGTACCATTTTTAGAAGTCGCAACAACGTCTTCTATCAAAGACGAGAACTCATAACCGGACGGTATTCCGTAATATCTTATTCTCATATCTTTGTCGTTAGAATCAAGCATCAAAATTGCCGGTACCATTTCCACGTTGTACTTTTTTGCAAGAGTTTCTTCGTCATCAAAATCATGACCTTCAACTGTTATCTTGTTGCTTGTTTCGGCCAATTCTTGCAATATCTGTTCTGTAAGATCGCAATACTCGCACTCTTCTTTCTTTTTACTTCCAAAAAAGAGTATCTTAACCTCTCCCTTTAATTCCTTCTCAAATAGATCGACAAGATATTTCCTGTCCTCTTCTGAAAGTAATGCTGCCATTAAACTCACCTCCAAATTACCCTACTCGGGTATGAATATAATACCATATATATCGAGTATTTGTGTTTAAATTTTTTAACCTTTTTGTGTTACAACCATGTCAAGCAACAAATTTGCAATTTCCCTTTTTGTCTTTCTTTCAACATGAACAGGATCAGAGGCTTTTGAAATGATGAAAACTTCATCGTAATCAGATTCAAAACCTATATCCCTTCTGGAAACATCATTTGCAACTATCATGTCAAGTGATTTGGATTCAAATTTGTGTTTGGCGTTTTCAACAAGGTTTTGAGTTTCTGCGGCAAATCCAACCACAAATTGATTTGATCTTTTTCTTTTGGAAATTTCAAGCAGTATGTCAGTCGTCTTGATAAGTTTCAAATTGAGTTCTTCGTTGATTTTCTTTATCTTTTGATCTGAGACTCGCTCGACTTTGTAATCTGAAACTGCTGCGGCCATTATCACAATGTCTTCATTTTCCAAAAGGCCAAGTACTTTTTCGGCCATTTCTTGAACACTTTCAACATCGTACTTTTTGACTTTGAAAGGAGCCGATATGTTCACAGGTCCTGAAACAAGATCTACTTGTGCCCCTCGAAGCGTCGCCATTTTCGCTATTTCGTATCCCATTTTTCCAGAAGATCTGTTTGAGATGTATCTTACTGGATCTATTGACTCTCTTGTCGGTCCTGCAGTGATGAGCACTTTTAAACCACTCATATCTTTTTTTGTAAGAAGACTTTCTATTTCAAAAATTATCTTAGCGTTGTCGGGATATCTCCCTTTTCCTTCTTCTCCATCAGCAAGATGACCACTTTCGGGGTCGACTATCGTCCAGTCGTAATTGAGTAATTTTTGAATGTTGTCCTGTGTAACTGGATTTTCGTACATTCTGACGTTCATCGCCGGAACGACGATCTTGGGTCCCTTGAAGGCAAGTGCACTCGCGGTTACGATGTTGTCCGCTATGCCATTCGCAATTTTCGCAATCGTATTCGCGGTTGCAGGTGCGATAACCATGATCTCAGCCCATGCGGATAAGCCCGTGTGGGATATCAAGCCAGTGTAGTCAAATTCATTTGTGTAAACTTCTGTGTTACCGACTGCAAAAAAAGTTAGCGGCGAAATGAATTTCGTCGCACTTTCGGTCATCAAAACTTTAATCTCGTCTTTCCTTTTTCTCAAAATACTGACAAGTTCTACAGCCTTGTAGGCTGCTATTCCGCCGGTGACAGCCAAAAGTACCTTCATTTTTTCTTGGCCGTTTTCACGTTTGCAACAAGCACTTTTAACATTTCAGCGTTCTTTATTTCAACGTATCCCGCTCTCATTTCTTCAAGTGCAATCGTTATGAGATTTGAATCTTCCGTTTTCACCATCGGTTTTGAAAGTTCGTTAAGGGATTCCGCCCTTTTTGCAACGGCCATCGCTATTGCATATTTGTTACCGTATCTGTTCATCAAAACTTCGTAAAGTTTATCTTTCACAGATCCACACCATCCTTTGACTTGTAAAAATTGTACTTTCCAACGAATTCGCCAAATCTCGAAATTTTCAACTGTTCGGATATAATTATAGATTCAAGTTGCTTAACGGATGCAGAAATATCCGTGTTGACTATAAGATAATCAAACTTTGATATTTGAGAAAGTTCGAATTTGGCATCTTCTATTCTTTTTTCAAGGTTATTTGGATCTTCCGTATGACGTTTTACCAGCCTATCTTTTAATTCTTTAAACGATGGCGGAGCCACAAATATGAAAACGCCGTCTTTAAAAATTTTCTTGATGTTCAACGCTCCTTTTACATCGACATCCAAAAGCATGTTAATTCCATTATTCAGACAAGATTCGACAAAATTTTTGGATGTACCATAAAGATTACCATGAACCTCAGCCCATTCAAGAAATTCTCCCTTTTCGATCAAAGATTTAAAGGTTTTTTCATCAACAAAAAAATAATCCACGCCATCAACTTCGTCTTCTCTTCTCGGCCTTGTCGTGTAAGACACCGAAAATTCTACTCCTTCCAATTCAGACAATACGGCTTTAACTATTGTAGTTTTACCAGCCCCTGAAGGGCCACTCATCACAAAAAGCATTCCCTTCATGACTTTGCTTTGCTTTTTGCCTTATTTTCGGGAGTTTGTTCCATGACTTCTTTCATTTCCTGGAACGAAGACTGAAATCTTTCAGATATCGTTTCTGGTTGTATAGCACTCAATATGACGTGGTTACTGTCGGTGATGAGAATAGACCTTGTTCTTCTGCCATAAGTCGCGTCTATGAGTTTCCCATCGTCTTTCGCTCCATCCTTAAGACGTTTCAAAGGTGCCGACTCCGGGTTAACGATCACTATAACTCTATCTCCTATTACAACGTTTCCAAATCCTATGTTTATAAGCCCGTACATACTTCCTCCCTCCGTACTTCTTATTCGATATTTTGAACCTGTTCCCTTAATTTTTTGACAATGGTTTTGGATTCCACAACAAGACTTAAAACTTCAGGAATCTTAGATTTAGCCGAAAGTGTGTTAATTTCCCTACCTATTTCCTGAAAGATAAAATCAAGTTCACTTCCGACATCCGCTTTTGATCCCATCAGTTCTCGAGCTCGAGACATGTGAACGAATATCCTCGATATCTCTTCGCCTATGTCGGCCCTCTGAATTGTCATGATAACCTCTTGTTCTATTCTTTGAGGATCCATCTGTATTTCCGAAAAATTATCTTTTAAACTTTGAAGGATCATCTCTTTGTATTTTTCTCTGTTTTGAGATTCGTATGTGTTCATCTTTTTCATTATTTCATCAAGACTAACCATTTGATCTTCAAGGTATTTTTTTAATTTTTCTCCTTCTGCTTCTCTGCTTTTATTATAATTTTCGATGGCTTCAGTCAGTACAGTTTGAAACCCTTCCCATATTTTATCTTCGGTTTGAATATCAAGAGACATCTTGAAAATATCCTTTATCTCAAGCAATTGTCCAAGATCGAGTCTCAGTTCCACCCCTATTTCTCTTTCTATCTCTTTAAATGCTTTGAAATAAGACTTTGCAAGTTCAAGATCCGGTATGACGAGACTGGATTCAAAATTTCCCCTTATGTCTATTTTTATGGAAATGCTTCCCCTTTTGATCTCCGACTGAACTATTGGAAGAGATCTTGCCTCAAAGGAAGAAAAAAGATAAGGCAGAAAGAAAGAGATGTTAAGATATTTGTGATTAACTCCCTTCATTTCCACGGTGTAAAACACGTCGTTTATGTTTTTGTTGATTTTCGAGTATCCCGTCATGCTCTTCAAACAAATCACCCTCTCGTGTATTATGACACAAATCAAAGGAAAAATGAAATAGCAAAAGAAAAGATATAATAAAAGTCTTTAAGTGTCTTTAACGGTTATTTTTCAGGTAAATTAGGCATTTTTTTGGTTAATTACCATAAATCCGATCTTTGAAATATGTAAGGTTTAAAATTTTCAATCAAAAGTTGGGTAATAATTCCAGGTTCGTCTTGAAAAATAGAACGATTCTCTATTTTTCTGACCGGTATTATGCCGGCACTTGTTCTTGTCAAAAAGCATTCAGAACAGTTAAAAAGTTCATCTACATTGACAAGTCTTTCATCGATTCTTATCTCGAGCGATTTTGCAAGATCTATAACAACTTCTCTTGTTATCCCATCCAATATGCCAGTCTCAATCGATGGCGTGACAAGCGTGTTGTTTTCGACAAGAAAAAGGTTACTCATAAATCCTTCGGCTACAAATCCACGGCTGTTCAGCATCAAAACCTCGTAGAAATTTTCTTTTCCCTGTCGGGCGATCATCAAATTGGCGTGAGAGGTGGTTTTAAGGGCAGAAGGAAGAGATGATTCATCCATCTTTCTTAACTTTGATATGCCGATGTCCACTCCATACGTGTAAATGTCTGAAGTCGGGGCCTGCAATTCCATGATATAGACAAGAAAAAGGGGTTTCTTACCATCACCGTTTGTCAGGACGACTCTTATGGTACAGTCTTCTTTTACATCTTTTATTCCATCAAGAAGAATGGACTTGAATTCCTCAAAATCCATTCTGAAAGGTATTCCCAAAATCTGAGATGACCTTTTAAAGCGATCGAAATGTTTTTGAGGAGCGAACAGTGAACCATTGTAGGTTCTCAAACTCTCGTAAACTCCTTCTCCGTACATGAATCCGCGATCCACAGCACTTATAAGCACTTCTTCATCGTGCCATTTCGAATCAAAGTATATTCTCATGCGTACACCCCCTCAGACATCGATTTGAACAAAATCTCCAACTTTGGCATCGCTTCTGAAATTGTACTTGAGATAGTAATCGTTGAAACCTTCGCAAAACCCATCTTTGATTTCTTCGACAAGAATTCTTTGGCTGGATCCCGTTAATTTTTCTCTAAACTTTTTCTCAAGATGATTTGAAAGAGATTTCAACAATTTTACTCTGATCTTTTTGGTAAAATCACCAACGCCGTTTTCCATTCTGGAAGCCTTCGTCCCGTTTTTGGGGGAAAATGGAAATGCGTGTATTCTCATCACATCTATATTTGAAAGTAATTCGATGGTTTTATCGAAATCTTCGTTCTTTTCCGTTGGAAAACCGGCTATGATATCAACAGAAAATGCAAATAAGGGATCTATCGATCTGAACCTTTGAACGGTTTTCATCACATGGTTGGCAGTGTAATTTCTCCCCATATCACGTAGCACAGCGTCAGATCCACTTTGAACGGATAGATGAAGATGATGGCAGAGTTTTTCGTCATTTTCAAACAAATTTTCAAGTGTCATGGCATTAAGAGGATCTATTGAACTAAGTCTCACTCTGAATTTTCCGTCTACTTTCGATATCGCATCGAGTAGATCTCTTAATTTTAAACCGTTGTCATCGTAAAGTGCAACATTTATTCCGCTTACGACGATTTCTTTTATTCCAGAGTCAACCATATGACGTACTTCGTCAAGCGCCATGCCGAGAGATTTTGAACGTATCTTTGTACCTCTAAAATGCGGAACGGCACAATAGGCACATCCCCAGTTACAACCATTTTCAACACTTAAAAAGCCACGCGTTCGGTCGGGATTTTTCGAAATTGAATAGTTCATCGCATCGTTGAGAAAATAAGCGGACGACTCTATTTTCCCGATTTTATCTAGATATTCGATGATTCTCATCTTTTCTCCGTTTCCCAGTACAAGATCGAAATCCGGAACTTCTCCATCGTGAACGGCACAGCCTGCAAGCACTATCTTTGCTTTGGAATTTCGCTTAAAACGCCTTGCTATCTGCAAAGATTGACGCTTCGCTTCGGATGTTACGGCGCAACTGTTAACCACAACAACATCGGCATCTTTGAAATCGGTTCTTTCATATCCGATACCTTCGAGCAATTCGGATATCTTTGCGCTTTCATATTGGTTGAATTTACATCCAAGGGTGTAAATATGGTACTTCACCGTTAACCTCTTTCAGATGTTTAGATTGGAAAATTTGAAAACCATCTCTTTTTTTGTGCCCTCAAATTCTATCCTACCATTTTTCATCATGATAATTTTATCAGATATCGGCAAAAAATTGGGCATTTTTCTTGTAGCAAGAATGAGAGTGTACTTTTGCTTCAGAGAAAGCACGACATTTTGAACGTTCAAAGCGGCCTCATCGTCAAGATGATCCACGATGCAATCAAGCGCTATAACTTCCGGTTCTCTTAAAATTGCCAACATGAGCAAAAACAACACCCTGGTGTTTCCATGAAGATCTTCAACGTAGGTATGCATTCCTGCTTTCAAAAGATCTATAACCCCGAGTTGTTTCAACAAATTCACCATCTCATCCGAATATAAATCCACATTCCTTCCTTTGACAAGGGTTATCATCTGGTTAACGGTTAAAGAGGATAAACTTTCTATGAACGAGGTATCAACGTAGGCTATCTTACGCCTTAAGAATTTTCTATCGGCATTCATTATGCTTTGACCATGAAAAAAAATATCACCTTTGAAATCAAGCGAATCAAAAAGTTCTTCATTCAAATGCACAATACTTCTGAGGAGCGCAGATTTACCGGAACTCCTCGGGCCATAAATAAGTACAACGTTTTTTTCTTCAACTGTTAAAGAAATATTTTCAAGCAACGAATTTCCGTCGATCTTAAGTGAAAAATCTCTAAATTCAATTAGAGGATTGCCCATTTTTTTGATCTATCTTCTGATCAAAACATCCTTCAAGAGAACGCTTCATGAACTCAGCCTTCGCTTCATCATTTTTAAAACGAAGCATCTTTAAAAGATCGAACTGGGATACGATCCTCGGATTGTTAACGACGTTTTTGAATTTCATAATTACACCTACCTTGTATGGATCGTTTAATTCAAGTATACAGACATGATTTGTCTTTCGCTTATACCGATTTTGAATAAATCATTAAGGATGTGGATCATAAAAGACAAAACCGCCCGAAAGCGGTTTTATCTTTTTTTTAATCATTTTAAAACGGATATCTTAACAGGCGTTGGATTTTTAAGGTTATCGCTGACAGGACATCTGTCCTCAACGGCCTTAATCCATTTATCAAGGGTTGCTTTATCGGCACTCGTAACCGGTTTGAGATTTACTCTTATCTCTTTGTATCCTGTTCTTTCCTTTGTTGGCTTGCCCATGAATTTAGAAGGATCCATGTCTCCTTCTATCGTCATCTCAAGGCCCTTAAGTTCCATTCCCATTTCTTTTGCCACAAGATGACCGACAACATTTAGACAACCACCCAAAGCCGCAAGAACATATTCAACCGGATTTGGCCCCTCATCTGTACCGTCAAGGTTCGGCGGTTCATCGACTATAATCTTGAACTTAGACGTGTTGACGATCAATTTCGTCGGATTCTCACACTTTGCCGTTACAGAAAATTTCATATCTGGCATATTTTCCACCTCCACTTAAATTTTACAATCTCATGGTTAAATGTTTTTGTTTTATTTGTGAATTCTTTCACCACAATTCATAAATCATCAGTTACATATATAAAGCATATGGCACATTGAAAAGACGGACGGAGGCGGAGAGCATGTCACGCGTACTTGATTCTCACCTTTGAAAGATTTCTTCCTCAGACGGTCCGTAAGATACGTATTTAATGCGTCGCCTGACATGATGTTCTATGGCTGAAATGAAGTCTGCAAACTCCGAACTTTCCAGATTTTTCCATCCTTTTACATACTCAATCGTTGGTTTCAAACTTTCAAGATCGTATGGAACGATTTTTTTATCGTAAGAAATGCACACGCCAATCTTTTCAAGTCCATTAAGTACATCTGCCTTTGTCATGACAAGATAATCTACATTTGAAACGTTGGATGCGTATTCGAGTTGCGGAAGATCTATCCAGCCACATCTTCTTGGTCTTCCCGTTGTGGCGCCAAATTCCGAACCTCTTTTTCTGAGATCGTTTCCGGCCTCCCCAAAAATCTCTGTCGGAAACGGACCTGATCCAACGCGTGTGGTGTATGCTTTGAAAACACCCCAGACTTCGTATTTTTCGGATTTCAGACCTGATCCATAAAATGCAAATGAAGGTATCGTAGGAGTTGATGTCACGTAAGGATAAGTTCCGTACATCGGATCTAACATTATGCCTTGCGTTCCTTCGAACAAAATTTGACCTTCGACCTTTGGATCCAAAATCCTGTCTTTGATCTTTTCAAAATGGCTCAAAAGTTGATCTGCAATAGATTGATCTCCAAAATTAGATATTTCGGCAAGCAAAGAAACTTTTTCTTTCAGATGATTCTGATCGAAAAGGTCAAAGAGGCGGATGCCTATCCTGTTGGCATCGTTTGAAACCGTAGGCCCGATTCCGCGTCCTGTTGTGCCGACGGAATTTTTGCCTTTGATTTTTTCAATAACCCCGTCTTGCCATTTTTCAACAGGCGTTATCACCCTGCAATATGGTGACACAAACAATCTGTCTTTGATATCCGGATATATCTTTGAAATTTCTTTTATTTCCGAATTTAAAGTTTCAAGGTCAACAAGGGTACCACGACTTATGAAAAGAAAATTTTCATCTGTTCCCGACGGGAGTAAATGGTGAATCGTTTTTGCACTTCCATGGTAAACTGTATGCCCTGCGTTTGGTCCGCCAGAAAATCTGACGATCCATTTGTGCGATCTTGAAAGCTTTTGAACGATCTTCCCTTTTCCTTCGTCTCCCCATTGCAATCCCACAACTATCGAATCCATTTTAATCCCTCCCTTCAAACCTTTTAAAGATATCGTCGACATGTTTTAAATAACAAGAAAGATCAAAGGCATCGTTCAAGTCGATATCTCCAACGTACGCTTTGAGAGCCTCCTTTAGACTTGAAGATTCGTTATTCCACACTTTCATGGAAGCTTTCTGAACTATTAGATATGCTTCTTCACGGCTCATGCCATTTTCTATGAGTTTAAGTAAAACTCTTTCGGAAAACACAAGGTCGCCTGTCATGTATATGTTCGATCTCATTCTTTCTTCATCTACAACAAGACTCGTTATCATCCTGTTGAGTTCTTCGGCCATGAAATAAATTAAAGATGTTGTATCTGGAAAGATCACACGTTCTACCGAAGAATGAGAAATGTCCCTTTCGTGCCAAAGTGAAATATCTTCCATCGCCGATAAAGCGTATCCCCTTATGATCCTCGAAAGGCCGACTATTCTCTCGCAGTTCACAGGATTTTTCTTGTGTGGCATGGCACTCGATCCTCTTTGTGTCTTTGTGAATGGCTCTTGCACTTCTCTTATCTCAGTTCTTTGAAGATTTCTTATTTCGGTTGCTATTCGTTCAAACTCGCTCCCGATTATGGCAAGCACGGTGATATAACTTGCATGAAGATCCCTTGGCAGGATCTGGGTTGATATATTCGCAGGTGCAAGACCAAGTTTTTCGCAGGTAAGTTTTTCAACTTCCGGAGGAACATTGGCATAATTACCAACAGCGCCTGAAATTTTGCCAACCCCTATTCTTTTTATCTCTGCCGTTAACCTTTCTTTTCCTCTTGATATGCCGTCATACCAGTTCAACACTTTGAGCCCAAAAGTTGTCGGCTCAGCGTGAACACCGTGAGTTCTCCCAATTACAGGTGTATGTTTGTACCGCTGTGCGAGCGCGAAAGTTGAATCCATAAGATCATCGATCTTCGAAATTATGTAATTCGCAGATTCAACGATCGCCATGGAAAAAGATGTATCCACGACATCCGAAGAGGTAAGTCCATAATGAAAATATCTCGCTTCGTCTCCCATGTTTGATGTTGCGACTTTTACAAAACCTATGACATCGTGACCAACCTGTGCTTCAACCTCAGAAATTTTCTTATCGTCCAAAATGGCGTTTTTTCTTGCAAGATCCGAATATCCTTTCGGAATAAGTCCGTACGCTTCGTAAGATTCCATAACGGCAAGTTCTACTTTGAGCCATCTTTCGTATCTTGCTTCATCAGACCATAATTTTTTCATGCATTCCGGTGTGTATCTGTCTATCATGATCTCACTTTCCTCTCGTAAAGCAATATAATTTTATCATATAAGTGAACTACCCCATCGTATAAACGACGGAGTCTTCTTTGAAAAAATAAATAAAAATAAGGGCCCTAATAAGGGGCCCTTTTGTATAATTAAGGGGGATAGGGGGGTATTTCACTTACTTAGACGAAGGTCATTGAATTTTGTTCAAAGAATTTTCGGTTTCAAATTGATTTAGATATCATTGCGGCCAAAACGGCATTCGATTTGACGAGTTCAACATTTGCCTCAAGCGCTTTTGGAATGTATTCAACGATATGAGTAAGTAAAAATGGCGTAACATCCTTTCCGTGAATGCCAGATTTATTTGCCTTCTCAAGTGCGGTATTTATGGCTTTGTCTATGATTTCATGAGAAATTTCCTTGGATGTTTCTATTGGATTTGCGACAAGCATACCGCCTTCAAGACCCAACGCCAATTTTGCCTTGAAAATATCTGCCATCTCTTTTGGGCTATCTGCGCGCATGTAAAGTTTTGATCCGCTCTTTTGAGAATAAAATGATGGAAAGTCATCTGTTTTATACCCCACGACTGTCACACCCAAAGTTTCAAGCACTTCAAGAGTTTTTGGAATGTCAAGTATAGATTTAACTCCGGCCGAGACCACAATTACCGGCGTCTTGGAAAGTTCAAAAAGATCCGCAGAAATATCGAAGGTATCAATAACGCCTCTGTGCACCCCTCCAACGCCTCCCGTTGCAAAGACCTTTATTCCGGCCATATTTGCGCATATCATCGTGGCTGCAACCGTTGTGGCGCCATCGAGCCCTTTCGCCACGGCATATGGCAAATCCATTCTGCTGAGTTTCAAAATGCCCTTTTGAGTAGCCATGTATTCAAGTTCATCATCGCCAAGGCCTATTTTTATGCGCCCTTTTATGACCGCTATGGTAGCAGGAATAGCGCCGTTGTCCTTGATTATCTTTTCGAGCGTTTTGGCGGTTTGTACGTTTGTGGGATACGGCATACCATGAGAGATTATGGTCGATTCGAGCGCAACGATTGGCATATGCGATTTTATCGCCTCTTTTACTCTTAAAGAAAGATCCATAAATTCGTTCATTCTTTCACCTCAACGTTGAATTGTGTACCGTCGACCTTTACGAAATAAAATTTCGATTCAACCGATCTGAGATCGTATTCGATAGATCTCAACCATCTTTCTCTTTCAACATAAAGTTTTCTTGCCATATCAACATCTGTCAATTGAAATTCTATTTCGTCATCCGGTTTTTTTTGACCGAGTGCAGGCATATCAACGGATATCACATTTGCTATTTTTGGATATCCTCCCGTTGTTTGATGATCAACCATCATGATGATGGGAAGACCATTACCTGCCACCTGAATTGTACCATTTGTAACACCTTCTGAGACTATATCGTAACGGTCAAGATCCAATTTCGGGCCGTCAAGTCTGTATCCGGTCCTATCGCTGTCAGACGTTATTTTGTATCTGGAATTTAAAAATTCACCGTCATTTTTCAAATATCCCCATTGAGGTCCAGCGATTACCCTGATCTTCGTGGTTCCTTCAAAAACACGATTCATCTCATGTTTTACCTTCAAATGACTATCTTCAAATGCTATCAGATCGCCTGCAATTAACTTTCTACCTTTGAATCCGCCGAATTTGGCCGGCAGACAAGTCGATTTGCTTTTGAAAATCTTCTCAACTTTCACTCCCCCGCCGATGGCAAGATAAACCCTGAATCCATTTTTCATTCCTGAAAGTCTAAGCATATCCCCGCTTTTGACATCGATGCTGCACCATGGTGCAATTTCACGACCGTTGATCGTTGCCACAGGATCGCCACCGCAAATTGCGATTGTGCGATCGTCATCGAAGACACTTTCGAAAATCCCGCCTGTTATCTCTATCGCGCCTTCATTTTTACCATTTCCGACAAGTAAATTGGCAATTCTGAATGAAAGATCATCCATCGGTCCTGATTGTGGAATTCCATACCTTTGAAAGCCAAATCTGCCTATATCTTGAACCGTCGAAAGTAATCCGGGAATTTTGACCATCATCGACATAATTTTTCATATCCTTTTTCATCTATGGGAATGAATTTCACTCTATCTCCAACATCAAAAAGTACAGGGGGGTCTTTTTTCACATCGAAGATTTTAAGAGGAGTTCTTCCTATTATCTGCCATCCACCAGGACTGTCTATGGGATATATGCCGGTTTGGCCGCCGGCGATTCCGATACTGCCTGATGGCACGAATTTTCTTGGATTTTTCAATCTTGGAGTATTTATGATGGGAGGAAGGCCATAAAGGTAAGGAAAACCTGGCATAAAGCCGATCATCCAGACTTCGTAATTTGCACCAGAATGAATTTTTATAACATTTTCGACAGATATTTTGTTTGCACTTGCGACAAACTCTATGTCAGGTCCGAATTTACCGCCGTACAAAACAGGAATCTCCACCGTTTTCCCTTCAACGACAAAATCAACGGAAGATTCATCAAAATGTTTTAATTTCTCAAGCAGGCATTTGTATTTGATGATTTCAGGATTGTAAATCAGAGTGATCGACGAATAAGATGGAATCCATTCAATAACGCCTTCTATTTTGGAATTTAAAAGTAATTTGTCAATTTTCATAACCAAAAGATGTGCGATCTGATTTATTTCGTCTGAAAATTTGAGGATCAATCCTCTATCGCCGAGTGTCTCAATTACCAAGACCTTTTACCTCCACACCAAATCTGTCAAAGGTTTCTCTTATTTTCATGACGATCATCGGTGCATTAGGTGTGTCCGAATGAACGCAAAGCGTGTTGATAACTCCTTCTTTAACCATGTGCAAAGCCCTTTGAGCAATTTCATTTGCATCTTCGAGTACGGCACCCTTTACATTTCTTGACACGAGAGTTCCGTCATCGTTGTATGTTCTGTCGGCAAAACCTTCAAGTGCAACTTTAAGACCCTCTTCAAGTGCGTACATGACAAGTGCCGATTTTGGCAGGCCGACGATTATAAGATTCGAATCGAATGCTTTCACGGCATCGACGATGGCGCGAGCGATCTTTGTATCTTTGAACGCCATGTTGTAAAGGGCACCATGGGGTTTGACATGTGTCATATGATCGGAGATCTTGACGAAAGCATTCAAAGCACCAATCTGGTAAAGCACATAATTTTTTATCTCATCGTAAGATAAATTCATTTCTCTTCTTCCAAAACCTAAAAGATCCGGAAAAGACGGATGTGCCCCTATCGAAAGGTTATTTTTCACGGCCATATCGACAGTTTTTTTAATGGTATCAGGATCGCCGGCATGAAAACCGCAGGCAATGTTGACAGAAGTAACGTACTTGAAGATAAGTTCGTCTGCACCGAAGTTGTAAATTCCGAATCCCTCTCCGGCATCACAATTCAGATCTATCAATTTATTTCCTCCCTGAACATTCTTCCAAGCATTTTTTCATCTTCGGTCCAGTTTGTTTTCACCTTCACATGCAAAGAAAGAAAAACATGATTATCAATCAAATATTCTATATCCTTCCTCGCAAGCGTGCCAATTTCTTTTATCATCCTGCCACCTTTACCTAATACAATACCCTTTTGTGAGTCTCTTTCAACAAATATGGTGGCGTATATCTTCGTAATCTTATCATCTTCTTCGATTTGATCGATCTCGACTGCGCTTGAATAAGGTATTTCTTCGTGAGTCAATTCAAAAACTTTTTCTCTTATTATTTCGGAAACCATGAAGGCGGTTGGTCTATCGGTTACGATATCTTCGGGATAATACTTCGGGCCCTCCGGAAGCATAGATTTGATGCTTTCAAGAAGAATGTCAGTGCCTTTATTTTGAATGGCAGAGATCTCAAAAACATTTTTCACATCTAAGTCATCAAAAATAGATCTCGCCTCTTTTAAATAACTTTCATTTGCGATATCCATTTTGTTGATAACACCTATAACCGGCATCCTTAACTCTTTAATTTTCGCAGCAACAGTTTTATCCGCACTGCCGACCCGTGTCGCAGATATCACAAACAGTATAAGATCATTTCCTTCAAGGGCAGAGACCGCTATTTTGAAAAGATATTTTCCTATCATGTGAAGAGGTTTGTGAATGCCGGGCGTATCTGCAAAGATGATTTGAGCATCATCTGAGGTTAGAATTGCATTTATCCTGTTTCGCGTTGTGCCAGGCTTTTGGGAAACTATCGAAACCTTTTCTCCAACAAACGCGTTAACTAAAGTCGATTTTCCAACACTTGGTGCACCGGCAACACATACAAATCCAGATTTCACTTTTCACCTCGCTAACATTCATAAAATTATACCATACATGAAGATCGCTGTTTGTCTTTGCTTTTTCTGCTTACACACATCATGCGTTACTCTTCACTTTTCATATTTCAAAAAGTGTTATACAATATAGGTTGAGTGATCAAAGGAGGTAAAAATTGTATTTTTCAATTGAATCAAAAAGATCGAAGGAAAATTTATACGATCGTGAAGATGAACGTGACATACTCCCACCATTTATAGAAGTGGGAGAATTCTTGCTTAAAAAAACGTTAAAAAATTAAAACTTCGAAGACTTCAATTTATATGTATGTTATGATTATAATGAATGTTTTTGTAATTACATTCATGACTTTTATTGCATTCACGATCCATAAAGAATAATCTTTGAAGAATTGTTGGTAAAATGATTGTAAATTTTTGTAGCAAAATCTTGATTTTTTCAATTTTCAGATCACGCAATCCCTTACATGGCAATCGTTTCCAGCATTTCGCTCTAAAATCACCACATTTTCACTTTTGGACACCCTTGAGTATGATCTACCCACCCCCGTCTTACCCCCCCTAAAAAACGCGATCTTGGAAGTCAAAATTTTCCTTATTTTATAATGATTTGTGAATTTACGTTTAAAGATGCGCTCCCGCATCGGCCGCGGGATGAAATTGTTTTGTTTTTTACCTGCTATTGGCCATTTGCCATATGCTGCTTTTCAATCAGTCCCTCGTGCTTTTTTTCACCATACGCTATACGCCATGTGCTTTTTTGTGCGTCGGCTCCAGCATTTGCCCTTCGGTGTCTGGTCCTCGCGTTGCTGCGGAGGCCACCTCTCGGCATCATGCTCTCCGCCTCCGTCCGTCTTTTCAACGCGTTACGCGTCACTCGTTACTGTTTTGTTTTTGCCATAGGCTACCTGCCACGTGCTGCTTTT
>JAJYYZ010000055.1 GCA_021800445.1 bacterium
ATGCCGAGATAAAACGCAATATTCCATTCAATGTGTATGTGTAAGTATTAAATTTTCAATGACCACAGGTTACATGTTAATGAAATATGTTTCTTATATCTTCGAATACATTATACGAGGAGGCGTGTCAGATGAGAAAGATTCAAGTGTTCGTTCTGGTTTCAACATTTCTGGTTTTGGCAGTTGTAACTTTTTCGCAGACATCTTTGAACTACACGAATGTTGCGTATCCAAAATATACGGGTGGTCCCGTAACTTTAACTGTATGGTCATGGGTTCCCAATATTCAGGATTCAATAGATCTTTTTGAAAAAGCTTATCCTGATATCAAGATAAATCTTGTAAATGTGGGAGGCGCAGGACCAACGTATTCGAAACTATTATCATCAACAACTTCAGGAGCAGGACTTCCAGATGTTACACAGATTGAGTATACTTTTTTGCCACAATTTATAGATTATGGGACAGTCAGGGATATTTCCCAGTGGGTTCTACAATATAAAGATCTTTTTCCAACATGGGCATGGGAATCAGTTTCCCGCGGTAATAAAGTTTATGGGATTCCTCAAGATGGCGGGGCTTTAGCGTATTTTTACAGAAAAGATATATTCGACAGATATGGACTTACTGTACCGAAAACTTGGAATGAATTTGAACAGGAAGCTATAACGCTTCACAGCAAGGATCCAAATGTTTATATTGCTGATTTTGAAGAGAATTATTTCATGCTTTTTGCAGCACTGGTATGGCAAGATGGTGGTACGATGTTTAACTACAAAAATGGAAATTACTATGTAGATTTCACAAATCCAACTGCCATGAAACTGATAAACTTTTGGGGGAATTTGATAAATAAAGGTGTTGTTCCCGCTGATTTTGCATGGTCCTCAGATTGGTATAATTTCATAGCTAAAGGGAATCTTGCTGCCTTTGTAAGTGGAGCATGGATGCCAACTTTTCTAACTGATCTTGCCAAGACAAGTTCTGGGGAATGGAGAGTGGCATTGTTACCGCAATGGAATCCTGAAGAGCCACAGAATGGGAACGTTGGAGGATCTGCTTTTTGTGTGACTACACAATCTAAACATCCTGAAGCAGCGGCATTGTTTGCGTTATGGATAAATAGTGAACCAAATTCCGTCAAAGATCTTTATGCAGATAGCATGTTATGGCCTGTTGCCAATGTTTTTTCTGGAGAAATAAACGGATTAGATACCCCCAATGCATTCTTTGGTGGACAAAAGATTATGGGTGTGCTAGATCAAGCTGCACAACAGGTTAAATTCTATTTTGGATGGTTACCAGTCATGAATTATGTACAATCAGAATTTCAAACTCAAGTTGTAAATGCCGCGAGTGGTAAACAAAGTTGGGAAGATGTGTTGAAAAATATGCAAACCAAAGTTGTTTCTTTCATGAAAACGCAGGGATATAACAATATAATAGTTGGCCAATAGTTGCATATTCATAGAGTCAGAGAATAAAAAATATTCTCTGACTCTATAATTTGACGGAGGAAAAATATGAATAGAAAAATTTCAAAAGCATGGTTGTTTCTCATTTTACCGTTAATTGGAATAGCGGTTTTTACAATGTATCCTCTGTTTTTTGGTATATATTTATCTTTATTTGGACAAAGAGGACCCCGCATGTGGTTTGTAGGATTTTATAATTATTTAACCGTTCTCAAAGATCCAAGTTTTTGGGGAGGTTTTGGACTCCCAATTTTTATTCTCTTGGTTCAGGTACCTATAATGTTAGGAATAGCCGTTATTTTATCCTTGATTCTCGATTCCGGTAGGCTTAAATATCCTTCGCTTTATAGAACTTTTTTCTTTATGCCTTATGCAGTTCCTACGATTGTTTCAGGTTTGATTTGGGGGTACATGTTTTCAAGTGCTTTAAGTCCATTTATTCCTTTACTAAAGTCAATTGGAATAAATGTTAATTTTCTTTCATCTGGGTCTCTACCATGGATTATGTTAAATATCATGACTTGGGAATGGGCTGGATATAATTTGGTACTTATTTATTCAACCCTATTATCTATACCAAGGGAAATATCCGAACAAGCAAAAATAGATGGTGCTAATGACTTTCAAACGGCTTTATATATTAAATTACCTTTGTTAAAAACAACCTTGTTAATTTTGTTTATATTTTCCATTATTGGAAGCCTTCAAATCTTTAACGAACCTATGATGCTAAGTGGAATAACGAACATTCCTCCAAATTTTACGCCGAGCATGTACGTTTATAATCAAGCTTTCAGTTATGGAAGTTTTACTTATGCCACAACGGCCGCAATAGTTTTAGGCGCTGTTATTTTTGTCTTTTCGTTCTTTTTCCTTAGACTCTCGATGAAACAATTGGAAGAAAATATAGAGTAAAAAAGGAGCCCATAAAAATGAGAAAAATTGGTTTAATTGTAATCGTGATAATAGCAAGTGTATATTTTCTTTTTCCGTTTTATTGGATGATAGAAAGTATGACAAAAAGTACATCTCAACTTTTTTTAGGCACACTTTCTTTTGGATCTTTGCCACAATTTATAGAAAATATATCAAAAACATTTTCTTATTCAGATGGTATATATGGAACATGGTTTTTAAATTCTTTGTTTTATTCATTTATAGGTGGATTTATTGGAACATTTATGGCATCTCTTGGAGGATTTGCATTTTCAAGATACAGATTTTTAGGTAAAAGGGTTTTATTTATTTTAATTTTAGGATTTTCAATGGTTCCTGGAGTTGCAGGGATAATTCCTTTATTCGAAATGTTTAAAAATGTTGGTTTATTGAATACTTATTGGGCTATCATATTTCCAGCACTTTCGAATATTTTTGGGATTTACTTAATGACTTTGTATTGGAATCAGGTGCCTCAAGATATATTCGATGCAGCAAAGATAGATGGGGCGAATGATGTGCGCATCTTTTTTCAAATCGGATTTCCATTAGTTTTTTCTGCATTTGTAACATTGTTTTTGCTAGGATTTATTGGAATATGGAACAATTACTTTTTAGCTCTGATAATGTTAAACAGTTCAGATAAGTTTCCGCTTATACTTGGATTGTCAAATATAAATTCTTTGGTTGGACTTCCAGGTCAATCTGGACTTTATCCTGTTATAATAACAGGCTCATTTTTTTCTATATTACCATTAATTTTGATCTTCTTTGCTTTTCAAAAATTTCTTACCCCAAAGTTAGTAGGAGCCATAAAATAATGAATGAGGTGAATATATGAAAAAAATAATTTTCGGAATGATAGGTGGCGGATGGAGATCTCAGTTTTATCTAAGAGTTGTAAAAGCTCTTCCAGAACAGTTTGAAATCTCTGGCATAGTTGTCAGAGATGAAACAAAGGGAATGAAAACAGAAAAAGAATGGAGAGTAAAAACATATCGTACGATTGACGAACTACTTAACGCAAATATTCCCGAATTTGTCGTTGTGGCAGTTCCACGAGATGTCGCTCCATCAATTACAAAGCAATTGGTAAAGCGGGGTATTCCAGTACTATCGGAAACTCCGCCTGCTCCAGATATAAATGGTCTTATAGAGTTAAACAATTTTATAAAGAAAAATAACGGTAAAATCCAAGTTGCCGAACAATATCATCTTCAGCCATTGCATGCAGCACGTATATCTTTTGTAAATTCAGGTAAATTAGGTGAAATCAGTGAAATTATGATCTCTGTATGTCATGATTATCACGCTATAAGTTTGATAAGGAAATTGTTAGGAGTTGGCTTTGAAAATGCGTCTATAATGGCACGTGAATTTTCATCAAAATTATTTGAACCGGATGATTATATTTTGCCGATGTCAGAAAAAGTTACAAATTCAAACAGGATTTTAGCTATCCTTGATTTTGGTGGTAAGATCGGGATCTATGACTTCGCATATGAACAATATTTTTCGTGGGTAAGATCACCCCATTTACTTGTTCGTGGGAGCAGAGGCGAAATATTTGATGATCATATTTCATACTTGAAAGATTTCAAAAACCCTATATATTTAGATCTCAAAAGACAAAACGCAGGAGAAAATGGAAATCTTGAAGGTTATTTCTTAAAAGGAATACTTGCAGGTGAAGAATGGATTTACAAAAACAAGTATGTTCCTTCAAGATTGACTGACGATGAAATTGCCATCGCTTCATGTTTGGATAAAATGGACGAATATGTTAAAAGTGGAAAATCATTTTACGATCTTGCAGAAGCATCGCAAGATTATTACCTGGCGTTAATGATAAGTAAGGCCTATAAAAGTAAAGAAACAGTTGTGACAGAAAAACAACCGTGGGTTTTATTTTGATTTAAATTCGAGGAGGTGTTTTAAATGTTTTATGGAGCAGATTATTATCCGGAACATTGGCCGGAAGAAAGATGGGAAATAGATGCTAAACTTATGCGTGATGCACACATAAATATCGTCAGAATGGCAGAATTTGCGTGGTCCAAAATGGAACCTAAAGAAGGCGAATACAGTTTTGAATGGCTCGACAAAGCGATCGATATCTTATCAAAGTACGGTATAAAAGTTGTTCTTGGTACACCAACAGCTGCGCCTCCAAAATGGCTTATAGATAAATATCCAGATATATTACCTGTGGACGTAAATGGCCTTACTATGGGATTTGGATCGAGAAGACATTATTGTCCGAATAATCATAATTACCACGAATACACCAAAAAAATCGTTGAAGCCATGACTGAGCATTATAAGCATAACTCAAATGTTATTGCTTGGCAAACAGACAATGAATTTGGATGCCACGAATCTGTCTGTTATTGTGATAATTGTTTAAAGACCTTTAGAATTTGGCTTAAAGAGAAATACGGTACAATAAAAAATTTAAACGATTCATGGGGAACGATCTTTTGGAGCCAAACATATAATGATTGGGATAGTGTTATTAGTCCACGTCGCGCAGTTACATCACATAATCCATCTTTACTGCTTGATTATAAAAGATTCATGTCTGATTCTTTTGTGAAGTATCAAAAAATGCAGATCGAGACAATAAAAAGAATCATACCATCATCACAAATAACACATAATTTCATGGGGCAATTTAATCAAATTGATTACTATAATCTAGCAAGGGATCTTGATTTTGTTTCTTGGGATAATTATCCAGTTATAAATTTTGGAGATATCACATTTAATATAAAGAAATTATCGGCAAGCGTCGCATTATCACATGATATAACAAGAGGACTGAAAAAACAAAATTTCTGGGTGATGGAACACCAAAGTGGCCCGACGGGGTGGGAAGAAGTTGGAAGACAACTGAGGCCCGGAGAGATGCGGTTATGGGTATATCAATCTATTGCACACGGAGCAGATGCAATTATCTATTTCAGGTGGCGAACATCAACATCTGGAACAGAAGAATATTGGCACGGTATACTTGATCATGATGCCGTTCCCAGAAGACGTTATGAAGAAGTCAGGTTAATTGGCGAAGAACTCAAAAGAATTGAAAAATATGTTGAGGGATCAGTAGTCAATTCTGAAGTTGCACTTATACGTTCTTTTGATAACGAATGGGTATTTGAAATACAACCGCACGCCCATGGATTCAGATACATGGAACAGTTGAAAAAGTATTACAACTATTTTTATAAAAGAAATATTCAAGTAGATATAATAAATTTATGGGATGATTTGAGAAAATATAAACTTGTTATAGCTCCTGGATTGATAATGGTGAATGATGAAATCGCAAAAAATATTTCAGATTATATAAAACAGGGAGGGGTATTTTTAACAACATTTAGGGCGGGGGCCAAAAGATGGGATAACAGAATGAATAGTACCTCTTTATTAGGAGACTTAAAAGATATCGTTGGAATAGACATAGATGAATACGGTGCCATTCCAACCGGCGAAGAGATATCAATTAAGGTGGGGACGGAAATAGGTAAAGCGAGTTTTTGGTACGATGTTGTTAAATTCAACACGGCAAAAGTTTTAGGGACATATGAATCTGAATATTTAAAAGGGAGGGGATTTTTTACAGTAAATAACTATGGAAATGGCAAAGCTTATTACGTAGGAACGCTTCCGAATGATAAAATTCTTCAAATCATTATGGGTAAGGTTTTAAAAGATATAAGTTTGAAAGAGATACCTATTAAAAGAAAAGAAAGTGTAGAAGTCGTAAGAAAGATCAAAGAAAGTAAAGACATATACTTTGTGCTTAATTTTAATAATGAAGAATCATCGGTAATTTTGAATAAGTCTATGATAGATATTCTAAGCGGTCAACAAGTTGAAAAAAATTTACATATAAAACCATTAGAAGTTAGAATATTAATCGAAAAATGATGCAATCTTATGAAAGAGAGTTCAAAAGCCAAACTCATCTTGGACAAGGATTATCAAATAGGAAAGATGGATAAGCGTATGAATTACCAAACAGAAGGGCATACACAGAACATGTACGGCGGGGACAGATCGACGGGTACCTGCCAGAGCCGAAATTTGGGATCTAAAATTGTTTTAGTATATCAAAGATAAAAAAGATATGGCAAAAAGGTACACGATATTCAGACTTGCAGATGACATAGGATTCAATGTTATGTTGCGGTAAAATATTGATAGAGGTGATGAAATGTACGAAGATGTCAAAAGAACGCTTCACAAGGCCCACATGAATCTTGAAAACTACGGACTTGTCATGTACACGAGCGGAAACATAAGCGTTAGGGTTGACGATCGCGTTGTGATAAAACCATCCGGTGTGCCTTACGATGAGTTGAGACCCGAAGATTTCGTCGTCGTTGATTTGGAAGGCAAGGTTATAGATGGAAAGTTAAAGCCATCCGTTGATACGGCTACGCATCTTTACATTTACAAAAACAGATTGGATATCGGTTGCATAATTCACACGCATTCTCCATACGCATCTGCTTTTGCCATTTTAAATGAACCTTTGCCGGTCTACAGCACGGCACACGCAGACGTGTTTGGAATCGAAATTCCGATTTCCGAATATGCACCCGTCGGATCTGAAGCCATAGGCAAAGCGGCTTTAAAGGTCGCAAATCAATCTGGAGCAGTTTTGCTTGCAAAACACGGCGTACTCGTCTTTGGAAAAGATCTTAAAAACACGCTGAGAGAAGCCATTTTCTTGGAAGAGGTTGCAAAGACGGCATATTTCGCAAAGACGATGGGAAAGCCCCAAAAGTTAGATGAAGATGAAGTTGCAAGGCTTTACGAGTACCACCACACACATTACGGACAGAGGTGAAAATATGTATCTGATGGGAACAGACATAGGAACTCAGGGAACAAAGACGATCATAGTCGATGAGAAAGGTAAATTGATATCCGACAGTTTTCGCGAATACAAGGTTACAACGCCGCGTCCGTCTTGGGCCGAACAATGGCCGGGCGTATGGGTTAAGGCTGTTATAGAAACGATGAAAGAATCTCTTGCCAAATCAAAAGTATCTCCAAAAGAGATTGCTGGCCTTTCGATAAGCGGACTTTATGGCGGTTCCGGAGTTCCTGTGGACAAAACCGTTGAACCGCTTTACCCATGCCTTATCTGGATGGACAGACGTGCAAAGGAAGAGACGAAATGGGTCAAAGATAACGTGCCGAAGGATAAAATTTTCGGCATAACCGGAAATTACGTCGATTCTTATTTTGGTTTTACAAAGATGATGTGGATAAGGGACAATCTGCCGGAAATTTGGGGGAAAACATATCAATTTGTAACGCCGAAAGATTTTGTGATTTATCAAATGACGGGTGAACTGCTCACGGATTACACATCGGCCGGAAATATCGGAGGCATTTTCGATATTCGCAAAAAAAATTGGTCGGACGAGATGTGTAAAATGTTGGGAATAGACAGACACAAATTACCGCAAAAGATCGTCGGTTCATCGGATATCGTCGGTCATGTGAACAAAGCATACGCCGGACTTACGGGATTACTTGAAGGTACTCCTGTTGTCTCCGGTGGCATAGATGCACCCGTTGCCCAGTTCAGTGCCGGCGCTCTGTTCGAAGGAGAACATGTCGCAATGGCCGGAACTTCAATGTGCTGGGGCACAGTCCACGACGGAAAGTACCTCACACCCGAACTTGTAAGTTATCCGTATGTCGTTTACGATGATAGATTGATCTACACATTCGGAGGAGGAGCAACGTCGGGTGAACTTGCAAGGTGGTTTAGAGACAACTTTGGAAAGTACGAAAAAGAGATAAGCGAAAAGACCGGTATTCCATCGTACACCTTGCTTGAATTGGAGACGAAAAACATTCCGGCAGGCAGCGACGGAGTAATCGTGCTTCCGTACTTCATGGGAGAGAGATCTCCGATATGGGATCCGGACGCGAGAGGAGTTATCTTTGGCTTGAGTTTGTATCACACGAGATCTCATGTGTACAAAGCGATGTTGGAATCGGCGGCATACTCTTTAAAGCACAACATGGAAGTAGCGATAAAATCCGGAATAAAATTAAATCGCGATTGCTGGATAGTTGGTGGTGTTGCAAAATCGGAGTACTGGGTGAAGATCTTTGCAGATGTCACGGGCTTTTCTATGAAAAGACTCGCAAATGACGTAGAAGCACCGTTTGGAGATGCTTTCCTTGCAGGACTTGGAACGAAGGTCATAGATAAACCCGAGAGAATAAAAGATTGGGTAAAGTTCAGAACGGAAATAGAGCCTGATGAGAAGAACAAAGCAGTTTACGAAAAATATTACGAAATATACAAAGAACTCTACGATAAAACCAAAGAAACGATGGAAAAAACTTCTTCGATCTTCGATCAGTAAAAATTCAACTTTAATTTTGAAGTATTGGCTCCGGCAGGTACCCCCCCTCGGTGTCTGGTCCTCGTTGCGCTGCGGAGGCCACTTCGAGGGTATCCTGTCCTCCGTTAAAGTGAGCGGTGTATTTCATTTTTAATATATTTTGAGTTTTTGATTTATTCCATCGATAACATATTTGACGGCGTTGTCAAAGCCTATGCTGGAGGTATTGATGCAAAGATCGTACGTTCTAAGATCAAGCCAAGGAATTTTTGTAAAAGTCTTCATGTAATTTTCTCTATCGCGATCATTTTGATTTATCATATCGATGGCTTCTTTTCTTGAAATATTGTAGAGTTCCGAAACTCTTTTGATCCTGTCTTCCAATTCCGCATAGACGAAAATGCTAAATCTCTTTGGGAAATCTCGTAAAACCCACATTGCTCCCCTGCCGAGGAAGATAGCAGATCCTTTTTGTGCTATTTCTTTTATGAATTTGGATTCAAGTTCAAAAAGTTCTCTATCGCTTGGCAGGTACTTTTCTCCGCCAGTCACCGTCAGGGTACCTACCGGTCCGCCTATGAAGAACTGTTCCCAAAAAGAGACCAATTTTTCCTCTCTTTCCTGAAGATCCGATTCCGGAAGATTAAGGTAGTCCGCAACATGCTTTAAAATCTGCCTGTCAACGAATGGAATAGACAATGCTTTTGAGAGTCCTTGACCGACTTCAGATCCTCCGCAGCCTATCATATGACTGATTGTTATTATGTAATGATTGTCCATTTAAAGGTCTCCTTTCAACTCTGTCATCTTAATGATACAACTTTTGCATCAAATTATACCAGATCTATTTTAACGCCTTTTTGAGCAAGAATTCTCCCACTTCTATAAGTGGTGAGATGAATTGCTCTTTGATTTGTGTTAGAATGGAATCAGATAGAATCATTCGTCAGCATGTATTACCATCTTGTCTTGATTAAATATAGACATGATTAGCAAGTATATTGAAAGCCAAGGTGATAAAGATTATAAAGCATAAGGCTTATCGCTTCAGGTTATATCCGGACAAAGCGC
>JAJYYZ010000016.1 GCA_021800445.1 bacterium
TAACCTGAAGCGATAAGCCTTATGCTTTATAATCTTTATCACCTTGGCTTTCAATATACTTGAGCATAATCTATATTTATCAAGACAAGATGGTAATACATGCTGACGAATGATTCTATCTGATTCCATTCTAACACAAATCAAAGAGCAATTCATCTCACCATTTATAGAAGTGGGAGAATTCTTGCTTAAAAAAACGTTAAAGGTATACCTCTTTCAGATCTAACTTCAAGGCACTCAACAATTGCATCACGTATATTTTGAATGGCTTCATCTTTTGTTCTTCCCTGACTAACACAACCCGGAATCGATGGACAATCTGCAATGTACATCCCATCTTCATCCTGAGAAATTGTCACTATGAACTTCATCATATCACCTCGATTCATTATAACACCAAAATGGCGGGTAGCAGGTTGTGTCAAAAATAGAAAACAGACATTAGGGAATAGAAATTAGGGATTGAAAAGCGACATTGCCAATAGCTATGGCAAAACAAAAAATAACGCGTGATAAAGATTGTGATAAGTAACGTGCAATCGGCAAAGACAAAAGGCATGATAAAAAACAACCCCGCGTATAGCGGGGTTGTAATGGTTAATTTTATTCAAGAATCTCAGTGTCTATAAAGTACCTGAATATGGACTATTTGCAACCTGTGCACCATTCGTTGTCGGAGTAGCACCTACTATGTTGGAAACGTAAACTTTGTAGGAACCTGATGGAAGATTTTCAGATGTCACAAGTCCACCACCCGAAACAAATTGTGTGATTGTGGCAACTTTGGTTGTGCCGGTTGGTAACGTGATCGCGGAAGCAGCGTATGTGTAGCCAGTACTGGTATTGACAAAGTAGACATTCGATGGTGTGAAACTGCTGTTGGCTTTGGCAACTGTATTGAATGTTATGACAACTGGAGATCCGGCGGATGTATTCAAGCGTTCAACACTGTTAATATTGAATGTGAAATCGAAAGTGATCACAGTACCGGCATTTGTAGTATGGTTAACCACACCGGAATTACTCTTGGCAGTAACAGTTACCGTTGCACTTCCGGATTTACCTGCAAAACCATTATTCAGCAAATCAGGAAGCACGTTGATCGTCTTTGATGAAGAAGATGAAGGCACATAAATAGTTACTGGTGATGTTCCTGCTGCCTTCGATATTATAGTTAACGTTGCCTGATTGCCAACTAGGCCGCTTATATCATCAAATGCTTTGTAAGTTACCGATGCGTAAGTGGAAGTTGTGCTAAGTTGCGTCTGTGCTGTTGCTGCGACTGTCGGACCTGTTGGATCTACCACAAGTGTAAATGTTGCAAGGTACGTTGCGTTGTGGCCGAAAGCATCTGTCGAAGAAGCCTTAATCGTGTATTTCAAACTACCAGGATTAGTTCCTGTTGCTTTAAAGGTCGCGCCGGATGTTGTTGTGAATGTAAGTGCTGTCGATTTACCAGTAATTCCTTCAGTTGCGATCGCGGTAACAGGCATCTTGGAATTGTCGGTGATATTCATATTACCAGAAAGTCCTGCTGAATTTGAAGTATACATGGTAACGGACGCACCGTTAGTCAACGTGTATGGCGACGGTGTAGAACCAGTACCATCAGTTAATGTTACCGTTATCGTCGGTGCTTGACCATCAACGTAGACACTCTTAGATGTCGACGCACTGTTTCCGTAGAGATCTGTCGCAATGGCTGTCAAGGTTTGGACTCCGTTACCCGTTAAGGTAACAGATGCTGTCCAGAGATTAGGAGCCGAATATGTGGCTGAAACTCCACCGATTTTAACGGAAACTATCTTATTGTTGCCGTGATAATCTCCAACCGTTGCCTTAACTGTTGCAGTAAATGTCTTACCAGATCCAACCGTTGCCGGTGCCGTCAGTGTAAGAGATGGAGCGGCGGTGTTGACGTAGACAAGCGCAGTAACCGTTGTTTTGTTCTGGTTGACAGATTCGTCTTGGGCTGTGAAGGATGCCGTGTAAGTTCCGCTGGTAGTCGGAGCAACGAAGGTCATTGAACCGGTTGGTCCGTAGACGTATTTGGTCTGACCATTGAAACCGCCAACCACTTCTTTAATACCAGCCGTACTTGTTGCGTTAACTGTGAATGTTACATTTCCACCCTTTCCAACAACCGTTGATGTTGGGCTTACAAAGAGTGTCGGTGGTGTCGTTGTGTATATCGGCATGCCATAAACATTTCCGGCAAGATCGACTATCGGCACGTAACTCGAGACACTCGATGAAAGTTCGACGTTTGAAAGATCCGTTAACACAGAATTGCCGATCTGAGATGGTGTCCAGACATTGTATCCGAATGTAACTGTGAACTGGGCGGCTATTTCAGAGCCTTGATAGTTGGTAAGCACCGTTGTTGGCACAATATTGGCAGATGTTATCGTTCCACCATATGTTGCGGAATTCGCCACGAAGGCTTTGAAGCCGTTAACCCACATGGGTTCAGACAGCGTTACTACCGCTTGATTGGCTGCCACTGCTTTTATGTTGAGTATCTTCGGGCTGTGATCGACATTGGTCACAAAGAGCCTTGTAACAGGCTGTGCGCCAAGACCGGCCACGTTAGTTGCGTAGAATGTAACCTCATATGGCAGGTTCCGATACTGCGGAGCAAAGACAGACGGCAATGTCACGGTAGCCTTCGCCGTTGCGCTGAAGACCTTCAGACCAAAGTGATTCGTCATCGCGTAAGATGTTGCTGCATTATCTATAAGATCTAATACGGTTATCTTTGCAGAATTGACTCCTGCGTAATCTGTTGCATTTGCGCTTATCGTGTCGCCGTTGGCTATTGTCGGAACTATGCCGGATGTAACGTTAGGAACTGAACTTCCATTGAGAATCACACCGGAGATGACAGGCGCATATGGATCAACCGCAACAGTTGCGCTGACAGTCGTAGGTCCAAGTTTTGGATCGTTTCCCGTGAAGGATATGTTGTAGACTCCTGGCATTGAGAAGGTCTTGGAGAGTTTGGATATCGTCCATGGAGTGTCTTGTGCAAATCCTACAGAGGCAAGTAATGATGTTGCCTTCAGAGTCGGAGTCGCAAGTGTCGTTGTTGATGTTGAATAAGAGGAGAATTCAACGGCACCGCTAATCGTTGTGTTGTTGCCTGTTGCAAATTTGGAAGTAACTGCCAAATCGTGCAGGTAATAGAGTACGCCATTTATGTAATACGTGTAATTGTATGGCTTTGTCAACACAGTTGCCTGGTTATTTATGTTCACACCGTTAAGTACCAGCGATGCAGATGGAGTCACGTTGTCGCCAAGTGTGTAAAGTGTTGAGAAATATCTGAAGTATTGGTACGTTGACGGTATGTTGAAAGACTGCACAGAAACCTTTGCCGCACCCGGCACTTGATAATACACTGGAGCGTAAAGCACTCTAACGCTTGTCAGCGTAGTTCCGGCAGGTGTTGGAACCGGTACACTATATGTTCCATTGGCAGCGGTTACCACAAGCGCTGGCGTGTTATTGACCATGAATGTTAATGTCATGTTCGGCTGTGGACTCGGTGTAAGGCCAGAAACTGTTACTGGCAATGTGTAAGTACCGGTGGTATTAATAACCGGTGTCGCAGCCATGCCATTTGCCGTGTTGGTCACACCGGCCCCGGATATAGAAATCGTGAATGGCAATGCAGGCTTGACCGTCCTTACAACCTGACCAAATATTGCTTTAGATGGTTGTATCGAGTTGTAAACAGAGACCTGTATCGTCTGCGTTGCAACTGCGTTTGTCATTCCGACGTTCTGGTAAAGTCCAGGAATTGCAAAGAGGAAGTATCCGGATTGCGTGGATGTCTGGGTTACCTGAAGTGGTATGACGTATGCGGCCGTGTTGAAGCCGTTGGTTGTGTTACCAACTTGAACGTTTATGTAATTGAGAAGTTGATTGAAGTTATTCTCTGCAAACTGTCCCCATGGGAAGAATCTATCGTTGTTTATATCTACCCTGAAGACCGTCGTGCTCACAGTCGTTGGGGTTGCTCCGAGAGGCGCGTATTGTGCACCGGCAGAGAGCGTAACATTCGGATACACAAGATCGATCGTTATAACTCCCCAGTTAACCCATGTGATGTGCTGATTGAGTATAGATTGCGGCGCACCCTGGGCGGCAAGAGCATCGTAAATGAGGTCTTTGACGCCGATCATCACGTTATACTGGGTCTGATTGACCAATCCATTCCCGTATGTGCTTATCGTCGCAGAGTAATAATTTGGCTGCTGCGGAAGCGTTGTTCCAAATGTCGCAGGTAATGTAACCGTCGTGGCATTTGGATTGTTTATAGGAATGAGTTTTACAAATGCCGTTGGAGAAAGCAAACTGTATCCGCCAACGCTATCCTGAGCAGAGACGGCGAATGCATACTTTTCCGTGTTAACGGTCTGTTGATACTGTCCACCAACTGGAGTTGCCTGAGGAGCAGCGCTGGAGTAAAGCACCAGATAGTTTGGAGTCCTTACCGTGTTTCCGGTACCAAGGACAGTTTGGTTAAGAGTAAAGGTAGTCGGATCAAAATGCTTATCAGAGGCCATTATGTAAGCGTTGTAAGTTCCTGGCTTTGTGAATGAAACTTTTGCGGTTATCGAGGTTGCCGTCTGACCATAGTTGTTGATATTTGTGTTGTTAGGATACACAAGAAATGCTGTGGCAGGAGATGTCATCATAGCCCAGTATATCGCATGATCATCGGTAACCGTTGCTTTAATCGTCATTGGTCCGTAGTAAACCGGCATTGGAATACTTGATATCGAAACGGAAGAGCCTGAGTATGTAACTTTAACGGTAGGAGCGGCTGTATCGGCTTGAACTGTATAATTGGTCGTTGCAAAAGTTGTCATACTTGCAATGCCCGTAACAGTTGCGCCTATTGTGTATATGCCGGACGGTCCGTAGAAAGCAACGTTGTAATTCTGGCTTCCATAAACGAATCCGTAAGCGTTTGCACCGTAAGTTTGAACTGCGCTGACAGGTTCAATGAGGCTATAATTGAAACTCATCGAGTTCGTTCCGTTTTGTGCATTACTGTATGCGACAGCGGTCGCAAAGTTCGTGAAGTTACGAGGGTAGCCGGTGAACGGGGAATTGACTTTGGATGGAATTCCAAGTTTTATTCCAGTTACAGGCTGCAAAGAATTAACGTTGATTGTAACCTGAGCCGGTACTCCTTCGTATGTTCCGTTGGAATTAAGCGTTACAACCGGAGGTGCAGTTACAGGAGAAACATCGTATCTTAAGAATGCAATAGATGTGTTGTTGACATTTATGCTGAATTTGACATACGCATGATTTGGAGCGACCTGTGGATTAAATAAGTATGCAAGTAATTTGACAGGAACGATAGTTTGTGGAGTTGTATAACTTCCCGACAAAACTGTTCCCGGTCCCGCTATGGATGTTGTTAACATCTTGCTTGTGAAATATTGCTGTGTCAAATTGAATGATGTGATAGGTTGGGATCCGGCCTGGATGTATCCGTAAAGATCAAGATTTGATCCGGCAGGTATCGATATCCAGTCATTGGTGTTGACAACGTGACCGGATTTGTCTATCAAGAAGACGTATGGTGTGTTGGCGGGATTAGATGTCTGAACTCCAAGTACTGTCGCGACGGCAGTCTTGATTGTATATCCCCATGGATCTTTGAATGTCAACGTCAAAGTATTCCAAACATTCGGAGTGAGTTTGGAATTGGAAATAGGCGATTGACTCGTGTAGGTTGCAGCGGCTCCGCTGTTTATGGACAAATAAGCGTTAACTCCTGGCGTTGTTGTGAATGTGAAAGACGCAGGAATCGTTGTCGCCATGACAAGCCTTGATGGAGTTGCTGGACCACTTGTGACTGTAGGAGATACATATGGCACTTTAATGACGACCGAGTTAGATCCGGAAACTGTCGATGCGCCTATTGTGACGGTCGCGTTGACGTAAAGTGTGTAAGTTCCGGTTGCGGATGGTGTCCATGTAAATTTGTATGGATTGGAACTGTTGTTAGGTTGTATTGTCTGACCAGTTACACTTGCCCATACAGCGAGTTGCCCGACGTTATTCGGGTTTGTAACCGTTGCGCTGAAGGTTATGGGAGCATTTGCAACGTAGTACTTGCCCTGATAATTAGGAGCAACGTTGATAAGGCTGACAACCGGAGCGCTGTACTTGGTAGATGGCGGAGTTACAGATTGTGAAGAAGCGATTGTAAAACTCACACCGCCGGTGCCTGGATTCTTTGCAGAACTGTAAGCCTGAAATTGCACACTGTAAGTTCCAGGAGTTAGACTTGTAAATGTGTAATTAAACACGCCAGTATTTTGTCCTAAATTTCCGTTGGCCGGTGTATTGTTTACCAAAACCTGGCTTCCTTTAGAAAGCGATACAACGACCGACTGGAGTGGACTGTGCGCTACTACCGATGCTGTAACCGTGACATTAGTGGAACTTGTCGATGTAGGCACTATTATGGTTTGATTCGCAGTCGGAGATATAACTTTAATGACCGGCGTGAATGTGTCTATCTGGGGCAAAAGGAAACAGCCCGAGAGGACAACCATAAGCAGCGCCACAGAGACAACGAGACCCAAGATCTTTTTACTCATTGATTTCCCTGCTCACCCTGTGGGTTGCAGGAAAACACCTCCCTTCGAGATGTAAATACATTTTTTCATTTAAAAAAACACATTGCATACTATCAAACCCCCTTTATGGGAGATAAAAGTGCTTTCAAGAAATTATATACTTAAATCCTTTATTTGTCAACGGTTTTATGAAATAAAAATGAATTTTATGGTGCCGAGGGCGGGACTTGAACCCGCATGAGTTATACACCCACAAGAACCTGAATCTTGCGTGTCTGCCAATTCCACCACCTCGGCAGGATCTTCACAAATTATATCACATTGTTTTTGATTTTCAGATATACCAAACAAAATTCAAATTTCGCATTATCGCTCCGGTAGGTACCCCGCTCGATATCTGGCCCTCGCAAGCCATCTCGAGGGGCATCCTGCCCTCCACTTCGGTAAATAAGCATTCGGCTTTTAAAGTGAATTCAGTATATCATTTACGGAGGTTTATTGATATTTCAATCAAATTTTTCATGATCTTCAAATAGTATAACACATAAAAGGGCATAAAGCAAGGAAAATTTTGTATTGGCTATACGCTGCTTTTCAATCCCCAATCTCTATTCTCTAATCCCTATTCCCTAATTCTATTCTTTGTCTTTGCCACAACCTACCCGCCACAGGCTACCTGCTATTGTCGTGTTATAATTAACCGAGGTGGATCATGATAATTTATGGAAGAAATGTCATAAGTGAGGCTTTAAAAAACGGCATACACATGTCAAAAATCTTCATGTCTGACGCTGATTTTTCAGGAGACATGAGGTTACTTAGAAAGAAAATAGAAGAAAAGAATCTAAAGATAGAGATAATTGACGATAAGCAACTTGATGAGGTTACGCATTCAAAGGATCATCAGGGTATCGCAGCGAAGATAAAGGATTTCGTCTATTCTCAAACTTTTGACGTGCTTGACGCGATAGATCATGATCCGTTTATCGTTATATTGGATCAAATTCAGGATCCCCAAAATTTCGGTGCAATAATCAGAACTGCTTACGGAGCCGGTGTGGATCTTGTTATAATTCCCGAACATTCAAGCGTCATGGTTACACCCGCGGTTTTAAAGGCTTCTGCCGGATACGCGTTCCGAATGCCAATTTGCGTGGAGACTAATTTATCGAGGATAATAGAAGCGTTGAAAAAAAGGAATATCTGGGTTTATGCCGCGACGATGGATGGAAAGCCGTATTTCAAAATGAATTTCAAAGGACCTGTTGCCTTTGTCTTCGGAAATGAAGGCAAAGGAATAAGAAAACTTGTCGCCGAAAATTGCGATGACAAAGTTTCCATACCTATGGCTCGTGAAATGGATTCTTTGAATGTTTCCGTCAGCGTGGCCGTCATTTTATTCAAGGCTATGGAGGAAAGATCATGATAATAAAATTGCCAGAAGAGGTCGTAAGGAGGATCGCGGCGGGAGAGGTTGTGGATCATCCGTCTTCGGTCGTAAAGGAATTGGTCGAGAATGCAATGGATGCCCAGGCATCGAAGGTAAAGGTTTCAATAGAGGGCGGAGGAAAGTCTTCCATAACAGTCGATGATGACGGAATCGGCATGAATGAGGAAGATTTGAAGATGGCCGTGCTTCCGCACACAACATCTAAAATAGAAGATTTTGACGATATCTTCGATCTCACAACCTTTGGCTTTCGCGGAGAGGCTATAGCCTCGATGGCGGCCGTTTCTAAAATGGAGATCGAAAGTTCAAACACACAGGATGGAACGGGTCATGGCATAGAGGTTATAGGCGGTATAATCGGCGAAACTTTTTCGATAGCCAAAACCAAGGGTACACGCGTGACCGTTACCGATCTGTTCTTCAACGTTCCGGCAAGAAGAAAATTTTTGAGTTCCGTCACAGTCGAATCAAGAATGGTAACCGAGATAGTCGAAAAATTCATTTTATCTTCCAACATATCTATTGAATATGCAAGAGACGGAGAAAGAATATACAACATCGCAAAAGAATCAACGCTTGAGGATCGAGTCAAGGTCATCTTCGGCGATCAAAATTTAACAAAAATAGACGAACAAATGGGCGGCATGAGAATATACGGGTACATCAGTGCTCCTGATGTCGGAAGACAAAATCGTTTAAACGAAGTCGTGTTTGTAAATGGCAGGTATGTGAAAAGTCCATTTTTGCTCAAAGCCGTTGAAACTGGATATGCAGAGCATCTTAAAAAAGGAGAATTCCCGACGGCAGTGATTTTTATAGAAGTCCCGCCTCAGGTCATCGATGTTAACGTCCATCCGCAAAAGTTAGAGGTGAAGTTCAGCGATCAATCGCGGGTCTTTGGAAGTATAGCCACCGTTGTAAAGCACGCCTTGGCCTCTCCATCCATTTTTCAAATACCCGTTGAAAGAGCGTCTAACTTTGAAAGTAAAGAATCATCTTTTCAAACGTACGAAAAGCATGAAAGATCCGGAGATGGGGGTAATTTTGATTTTGATCTCGATCGTACATCTGAAATGTCCCAACAAAAAGTTGAAAGAGAAAAACTTTCTCAAACTAAACCCATGGGAGTTTTGAAAGGAAGGTATTTGCTGTCTTACGGACAAAGTGCGATATACATCACGGATATTCACGCCGCGCACGAAAGAATTTTGTTTGACAGGATAAAATTTCAAACTCTTTCGTCTCAAAAACTCATAAATCCGGTAAAAGTTGATCTGAATCAAATTCAAACGGATGTCTTCAACGATCACGAGGAAGAAATAAAATCATTCGGCTTTGAATTCAAGGATGGAAAACTTTTTAGCGTCCCATCGATCAAAGATGTGGATGATTGGGCAGCGCTTTTTGTCTCGACGATAGAAAATTTCAGAATATCTTTTGCAAAGGATCCGAAAGCAGCATTTTTCGCCGATGTCGCATGTAAGATGGCGGTAAAAACCGGAGAAAAAATTTCTGACGCGGAGATATTGCAGTTGCTCTCAGATCTTGACAAATTGGAAGTCTGGTCATGTCCGCACGGAAGGCCTCTCGTTTATTCAATTGAGTTCGGTCGGCTTGACAGATATTTTGGCCGGGATTAGATTGTCTGGTATATCAAAAAGATGTTCAAAAAAACTATGGAAGAGGCTATGATCCAACTCATGACGTTTGTCAACTTCGTATTGACGAGATTTCCCATGATTTTCTTGTTTTTCGTGAACTGAATGAGCGGGAAAAGCGCAAAGATTATGCCAAAACTCAAAACCACCTGACTGAAAACAAGCACATCAGTTGGCTTCATTCCCAAAAAGATCACCACAAATGACGGTATCATCGTGACAAGTCTTCTTATCCAGATGGGTATTTTGAACTTCACGAAACTTTGCATGAGTACCTGTCCCGACATGGTTCCAACAGCCGAAGACGAAAGACCGGAAGCAAGTAAAGATAAGGCGAATATGAGGCCTGCGCCTGCGCCCAGCAACGGAATAAGCGTCATATAAGCAGTCGATATGCTCGATACCTCTTGATGACCTGTAAAATGAAAGGTTGATGCCGCCATCATGAGCATTGCCATGTTAACGAAACCCGCTATGCCCATGGCTATCAAAACGTCTAACATGTTGAATTTATGCAACCTTTTCATTTGGTTTTCATCATCAGCCTTTATTCTGTCTTCGGTCAGGGCGGAATGCAGATATATGACGTGGGGCATAACAGTTGCTCCAAGGATACCGGCAGCCATGTATATGCTTTCCACACCGCTGAATTGCGGAATTAAAGTACCATTCAAAATCCCAAATCCGTTTGGTTTGCTAAAGAAAATCTCGCTTATGTAAGAAAAGGCTATAACTCCGAGCAAGACAGTTATGATCGCTTCGAACGGTCTAAAGCCGTAATTTTGAAATAAAAGTATGAAAACCGTTGCAATTCCTGCAAGTGCCGCCCCTATCACAAGTGGAACTCCGAGAAGCAATTGGAAAGCGATCGATGCCCCTATGAACTCAGCAAGATCGGTAAAAATCGCTATGATTTCAGTTTGAATCCAGTAAAACCAAACAATTCTTTTGGGATACCTCTCGCTTATCAACTCGGCAAGATTTTTACCCGTCGCTATTCCGAGCTTGGACGAAAGCGCCTGAATAAACATGGCCATTAAATTTGCCCAAAGGATGACCCACAACAATTCATATCCGAAGATTGCGCCGCCTTGAATATTCGTTGCAAAATTTCCTGGATCCACATACGCAACGGAAGCGATAAAAGCAGGGCCTAAAAAGGGAAGCAATCTGTTCATGCCACGTTTTTTGCTTGTCCTATCGAGCACGGATTTGCCATCTGAAAGCGTTTTTTGATCCATCTTTTTCATGATCTTTTCCATATCCGTCATCCCTAAAAAAGATGAGGCGCTTGAGCGCCTCATTCTCATTTTTCGTATTTTCTAAAAGCGAGGAACCAATCTACTTTCTCGTAATCTTCTTTCATTCTCTTTTCCGCATCATCGACGGTAAGCGGTGTCGGAACGATAACCCTTTCTCCCACTTTCCAGTTTGCCGGAGTCGCGACGCCGTGTTTGTCCGTGTACTGAAGCGCGTCAACGAGTCTTAAGATCTCTTCTACATTTCTTCCGTTTGTGGCGGGATAGTACAAAATTGCCCTGACAATGCCTTTGTCATCGATGGCAAAGACCGTTCTTACGGTTGAGGTCTTTCCGCTTCCCGGATGGATCATGCCGTAAAGATGTGCCACGTTCATGTCGAGATCGGCGATGACAGGAAAGTCTACTTTAAAGCCGAAATACTTTTGAATTTCTCTTATCCATGCTATATGTGAATATACGCTGTCTATGGAAAGTCCTATAAGTTGAACGTTGCGTTTTTTGAATTCATCTTGTTTTTCCGCGAAAGCGGCAAATTCTGTCGTGCAAACTGGCGTGAAATCGGCAGGATGGGAAAACAGGACTACCCATTTGCCTAAAAAATCGGAAAGTTTTATCTTACCTTTTGTCGTCACCGCCTCAAATTCCGGCGCCTTTTCACCTATCAACGGTATTCTTACTTCTCTTGTTTCTTCCATTTTAATTCCTCCTTATATTAAACGCTAATGATTTTCAATTTCATTATATCTTTTAAATTTTACTTTTAAATGAATTAAATGTTACAACTTTTTCTCTGTTTTTTTCTATTGTCATGCGCCGATTTCTGATCACACATTACTTGTCGCCGTTATGGTATAATGTGTTGATTTCACTTGAGAAGGTGTTTTTATGAGATATGAAATAATCGGCAAGCCATACTATCCGGTTTTGAGAGTGGTTATAGAAATAGGAGACAGATTCATTTCAAAGATGGATTGTGTGATTTCTCTTGATACGAACACAAAATGGAAAGATACCGATCACGGTTTTTCTCTTTTTTATGTCGATGTTTATCCGTCGGAGGTGATCTTTGCCTCTAAAAAATCCGGGGATATATATCTTATAGAACTTTCAGGCCAATCTTTGTACGTCAGATCGGACTCGATATTCGCCTTCTACGGTGATGTGTCGATAGACCGTGAGTGGGGAGGGTCAAAAGATTTTTTTGAAGATCAAAACAAATCTCTTTTTAAGATTACCGGCAAGGGGGGAGTTTTCGTTGCTCCCAGTGGCTTAATCTACAAAAAATGGATAGAAGGCACGAATTTCATCTCAGAAGAAAATGTCGTGGCCTTTGAGCCTTCTTTATCTTTCAAACCCTATTCAATTTCAGAAAATCAAAGATCTTTTTATGCTTTTAACGGCGGAGGAAACATGTACATACAGACAAGAAAGTAACACACTTCCACCACTTATAGAAGTGAGAGAGTGCTTGCTCAAAAAAGGATAAATAGAATGACAAACACCAAAAACACCGATATCGCAACTCCAAAAACGCTTAAAGATATGTATATAATCAACGATATTTTTCCTTCGATTCTTTTTTCTCTTTCAAAATGCCTTAAAACATGAGCGTTCCATAAAAGAGAAATAAGCGAGGTAATTCCGACAATCAATACTAAAATTAGAACCAGCATTCAATTCACCATAGAAAAACGCGCCGATGCGGCGCGTTTTTTCACTTCACTTCTTCCTTAAAAGCTTTTCCCGGGCGGAATTTCGGAACCTTTCTTTCGGAGATCTTTATCTTCTTGCCAGTCTGAGGATTTCTGCCCTCGCGCGCTGCCCTTTTGACGACTTCAAAAGTTCCAAAACCAACGAGTTGAACTTTTTCATCTTTGGCAAGTGACTTTGAGACGGTTGCGAGAACGCTCTCAACTACATCTTTGATCTCCTTCTTGTGGTATCCTGTTTCTTCTGCTACCTTATCGATCAGTTCCTTCTTGTTCATTTTGTTTCCCCCTTTCATCAAGTGGTTGGAAATGTCCGTTGTTACTGCTAAATTCGAATCAATATCGGTATTGCTTAAATATACAACAAAAAATCAAAGTTGTCAAATATCCTTTAATGCTGTAAAAACGATAAATAGTAAAGAAAACAAGAGCAAATAAACGATTACACAGTTTATTTGCTCTTAAAGATGTATAAACATCTTATATGCCTATTTTTGAAAGAATTTGGCACTTGCCTTACATTCTAAATTTCACAAATCCCTTTATTGGGGAATTATCAGACCGTAATTCCCATCTTCTCTTTTGTAAAGCACGTTTATCTGACCATCATCGACGTTTCTGAAAACGAAAAACTCATGCCCGAGCATCTCCATCTCTACTATCGCTTCGTTAACGTCTATGGGTGAGAGCACAAATTTCTTTACTTTAACAACCTTTTCTTCTTTTTCAACTTCCGGTTGAGCGGGCTGAACTTTTTCTCTCTTGAGAGTGGTATATCTTTCTTTGAATCTTTTAAAACGCTTTTCAAGGATTTCAACGCAACCGTCTATTGAAGCGTAAAAATCGGTCGTCGTCTCTTTTGCCCTTACTATTATGGATCTTAACTTCAAAGTCGCTTCCACGATGTTGCTTTCACGTTCTTTTTCAAATTTAACTTCGATATCGGCGGAAGGATCTTCTATTAACCTTTCAAGTTTCTCAACTTTCTTTTCGAAATAACTTTTCATCGCGTCGCTAAGTTCAACATTTCTTGACTTGTACTGAATTTTCAATTTGATCTCCCCTTTCTTTCGTCGCTCTTAACCAAGTCCATGCCACTTTCCGAATTCTTGACGGCCAGAGGCCTTATATGTTAAACTCTTTAAAAAGGGGTCGTGGCGCAGTTGGGAGCGCGCTTCCTTCGCAAGGAAGAGGCCGTGGGTTCGAATCCCATCGGCTCCACCAGAAAGGCAGAGTAAAATCTGCCTTATTTGTTTGCCTCAAGATCGGCCTTTCTGTCTTGAATTATTTTGTCTTGCAGGTTTCTCGGAACTTCTTCGTACCTCGAAAATTTCATCGTGAAATATCCTTGACCGCTTGTCATCGAATTTAATTTCGAAGAAAAATCGAGTATCTCAGCCAAAGGCACTTCAGCCTTTATCACTTGATAGCCATTCTCGGATGGTTCCATTCCCTGTATCCTTCCTCGCATCGAATTGAGATCTCCCATGATGTCTCCCGCATATTTGTCCGGAACGTATATCTCTGCGCTCATTATTGGCTCAAGCAAAGTGGGATTCCCATTTTGAAGTCCTATTTTGAATGCCTGTATTGCCGCTATCTGGAACGCTATATCGGATGAATCAACCTCGTGGTAAGAACCGTCGTAAAGGATAACCCGAACATCATCGACGGGATACCCTCCGAGCACGCCACCTTTCAATCCTTCTCTTATCCCTTTTTCAACCGATGGAATGAAGTTTTTGGGTATCGCGCCCCCGAAAATTTTATCCACAAACTCAAATCCTTTTCCTCTTTCAAGCGGTTCTAATTCTATCTTGACATGACCGTACTGACCATGTCCGCCGGTTTGTTTTTTATGTTTGTACTCGGCATTCGATTTTTTTACTATCGTTTCTCTGTAAGCTATTTTAGGCTTTCCGAGTTCTGCTTCGACCCCGAAATTTTTCTTCAATTTCTCAAGCGTGACTTCAAGGTGCACGTTACCTATACCCGAGATAACGATCTCACCGGTTTCGGGGTTGAATTCCATATGAAAGGTCGGATCCGATTCCGCGAGTCGCGTAAGGCCATTCGTTATTTTATCTATTTCCGACGTGTTTTTAGCCTTCACGGATTTTGAGATCATAGGCTCCGGAAATTCGAAAATTCCCTTTACCGATAACTGATTTGACGGATCGCTGAGAAAATCGCCGACTTTACTGTCTTTCAGTTTGGGAACGGCAACTATATCCCCCACACTGACATCCGAGACTTCATTTTGTTTTTTACCCATTGGGAAATAAATGTGATTTACCCTTTCGGTTGACTGGGTAGATCCGTTGTAAATCGTGTCTCCGCCTTTCATCTGGCCGCGCAAAACCTTCGCGTATGTCAGTTTACCTATGAAAGGATCAACGACGACTTTGAATATCAAAGCCGCAAAAGGACCCGATAAATCCGGTTTTATATCCAATTTCCCCATTTTGGGATTGTCAAGCGGAGAAGCCCCAAAACTTTGGATTCCTTCTATGAATTCGTTTATTCCCATTCTTTTCAAAGCCGATCCGCACAACACCGGCACTATTTCGCCGGTTCTGTATCCTTTTGAAAGTGCTTTCGATATTTCTGCCGCCTCTATAGGCTGATCGGCAAGATATTTTTCCATAAGCGACTCGTCAAGTTCAACGACGGATTCGACGAGATCTGTTCTGTACTTTTGAAGTCTTTCTTTGAATTCGGACGGCACATCGGAAACAGAAACTTTATCGTTAGAATAAAGATGTGCATTTTGAGCGACAACATCAACGATGCCTTTGAGATTTGTACCTTCGCCGAGAGGAAAGTTCACAATCACAACAGGTTTTTTCGAAAGTTTTTTGAATTGTTCGACAGTTTTATCAAAATTGGAAAATTCTTTATCGATATCGTTAACGAAAACCATCGATGGGCGGTTATATTCCTGCGTTATTCTCCATGTTTTCTCCGTTTGAACTTCAACACCGCTTGATGAATCGAGTACTGAACACACGTTGTCCGCGACAAACACAGATGATATAACTTCGCCTATGAAATCTGAAAAACCAGGCGTGTCGATCATGAAATACCTGTATTCTGCTTTTTCAAAATTAAGCACGGTTGCATTGACACTTGTTTTTCTCCCGATCTCAACGGGATCGAAATCCGATACCGTATTTCCCTGATCAACACTTCCCATCCTTTCAATTATTTTGTTCGTGAAAAGTATTGATTCGCACAAAGTCGTCTTTCCACTCCCGTTATGACCGATGAATGCGATAACTCTTTTCTTCTCGACAGCGATCACCTGTCAACACCTCCAGTTGTTTTATCGATTTGCCCGAATAAATATTTCTTTTGTTAACCGTTATGTCTCAATCTGTTTCAATTATATCAAATTTTTGTATGTTAGATGTCAAAATTCAAATTCATTCAACGACACCGTGCACTATTTTTGTTTTTTGCGGTTTAACATCTGACAAAATGTAAGATGCCCTGACAACTTCAATCGTCGCCTTCAGTTTTTCTTCGGAATTGTAATAAAATGTGCAAAGCGTTTCACCGACCTTTACCGAATCTCCGGTCTTCTTTGAAAGTCTTATCCCAACCGAAAGATCTATTTTGTCTTCCTTCGTTTCTCTTCCCGCTCCCAATTTCATCGAGGCGATGCCTATGCCTTCCGCGTTCATGGACGTTACGTAACCATCTTTCCACGATTTCAATTCAAAAGCATTTTTTGAAATGCCCAGCAACGCGGTATCATCGACAACGGATGAATTTCCTCCCTGCGACTCGATCATCTCTTTCATCTTTTCGATCGCTTTTCCGCTTTCAATCGAGTCTTCAAGCATCTTTCTTGCCGTATCCAAAGTTCCGGTTATTTTTCCGAGTTTAAGCATTTGAGCACCGAGTTCTATGCAAAGCACTTCAAGATCCGCAGGGCCTTTGCCTTTAAGCGTGTCTATTGCTTCTTCAACTTCTATGGCATTCCCAACGGTGTAGCCGAGAGGTTTGTCCATATCGGTTATAAGTGCGACCATCGCCTTGCCGTGCTTTTTTCCTATGTCTACCATTGCACGTGCCAGATCCGTGGCTGAGGCGATGTCTTTCATGAAAGCACCGGATCCAACTTTGACGTCCAAAACTATTGCGTCAGCACCGGCAGCCAATTTTTTGCTCATTATGCTGGAAGATATCAAAGATATTTCATCGACGGTGGCCGTTACATCGCGCAAGGCGTATATTTTCTTATCGGCAGGGGCCAGATTGGCCGTCTGACCTACCACGGCTATAAGATGATCTTTAACGCTTTTCTTGAATTCCGTTTCCGTTAAAGATGTTTTAAAACCGGGAATGGCTTCAAGTTTATCGATGGTGCCGCCGGTATGGCCGAGTCCGCGGCCAGACATCTTTGCAACCGGCAGCCCGCATGAAGCGACCATGGGTGCGAGCACAAGCGTTGTTTTGTCTCCGACGCCTCCCGTTGAATGTTTGTCAACTTTGATACCCGGAACGAAAGAGAGATCTATAGAGTCACCGGACTTTGCCATTATCTCGGTAAGGTTATACCTCTCCTCGGCATTCATGTGTTTGAAATATATCGTCATGAGAAAGGCCGCCATCTGGTAATCCGGAATCTCACCTTTGACAAATCCATCAACCATGAATTCTATTTCCGCTTCGGAAAGTTCATGACCATCTCTTTTCTTTAATATCACATCGTAAGCTCTCACGATATCACCTTCAGCAAGTTTTTTCTATTATGATTTTAACTATGGATATAAAATTGGATGAAACGCTATTTGCGACATCAAGCACTTCTTTTTCAGATAGTGGCTGTTTGAGCACGCCGGCAGCCATGTTGGTAACACAAGATATGCCAATGACTTCCAGTCCAACATGATTTGCCTTTATTATCTCAGGTACCGTCGACATGCCGACCATATCCGCGCCCAACTTCCTTAACATCTTTATCTCAGCGGGAGTTTCATAACTTGGCCCGAGCATCAAAGCGTAAATGCCTGTTTCTAACTTTTGGTCCATATTTTTATAAAGTGCCTCGTTGGCTTTTTCGATCCATTCGTTAGAAAGCGGCTGCGACATATCTGGAAACCTTGGGCCTATCTTTTCATCGTTTGGTCCGATTAAAGGATTTCTGAATGAAAAATTAATCACATCTTTTATAAAAACAAGTTGGCCCGGAACAAATGAAAGTTTTATGCCTCCAGCCGCGTTGGTCACCATCAACTTTTTAACACCTATCGCCTTCATAACTTCAACGGGATAGGCGACATCTTTTGGAGCATAACCTTCATACATGTGAAAGCGTCCATTCATAAGCAAAACACGTTTTTTATTTATGGTGCCGTACACCAATTCGCCTGCATGGCCCGGCGCCGTCGATCTTAAAAATCCTGGAATTTCTGAATAAGAAATGCGAATGGGGTCTTCAACCTGATGCGCAAGTTTTCCAAGTCCGGATCCTAAAATGATCGCGACATCTACCTCTCCAATTTTCGATTTTAAAACTCTGACTGTTTCTTCGATCATTTGAGTTCGTCTCCGATTTCTTTTATGACGCCTTCAAAAATGCTTGCTATTTGAATTCCTGTCTTTTCCGCAACTCTCAACACTTCTTCCGCTGTCAAGGGGGCTAAGCCTTCCGGTATGGCGCGATCCGTGATGGCAGAGATCGCAAGCACTTTGATGCCGGCATGATTTGCCACTATGACCTCGGGTACCGTCGACATGCCAACGGCATCGGCACCAAGATATCTGAACATTTTCAATTCCGCGGGCGTTTCAAAGGACGGACCCGCGACCGCAACGTAAACCCCTTTGTAATATTCGACGGGCAATTCTTTGGCCACGTCTTCGGCAATTGATGCAAGGTTTGAATTGTAAGCGTCTGACATGTCCGGAAATCTTACTCCCCATTCTTCAACATTTTTACCTATTAAAGGGTTATCTCCCATGAAATTTATGTGATCCGTTATTATCATGGGATGGCCCGGTTCAAATGCGTGGTTGAGTCCGCCGGCCGCATTTGTAAGAAACAAATACTTGATTCCCATAAGTTGAAAGACACGCACTGCCATTGTAACTTCTTTCATGGAATAGCCTTCATAAAAGTGGAAACGACCGTTCATAAGCACAACGTCCACACCATTCCATCTGCCAAAGATCATTTCGCCGGCATGACCAGGGGCAGTTGAAACTGGAAAATGCGGTATTTCCGAATATCCGATCTTCGTCTCGACATCTAAACTTTCTTTTATGATAGAGAGTCCAGAACCGAGCACTATGGCAATTCGAGGCTTACCATTTACCTTCGATTTCAAAAATTCAACCGATTCTTTGACCATCTGAACGTATTCCATTTGAATTGCTCCTTTCGAAAAATTTCTTTCTCCAACTGCCGCCGTCAAGATAATTGAAATCGCTGCCCTGAAATTTTGAATTCTTAATCATTTCTGTTTCCATTAAATTTCTTGCCTGAGCGGAAGAAAGTCCAATTGAGTGAATCGCATTCTCCGGAGGTGTCGATATTATTCTGTGTATGACGATTTGAGGATCGAGATGAGAGAGAAAGGCAACAGCCCTGTCAATGTATGCTTTTGCATCTAAAGGCTTTATCTTGCCTTCAATGTAATCTTGCCCCATTTTGGTACCGGCAATCAGATAAAGTGAGTGCATTTTGACACCATTCACTTTAAGCGCCGATAATATCTTTGCGCACGCGATTTCATCGTTTATCGTATCGGAAGGGAAATCCAAGATTACGTGTGCGACAGTTTCAAATTCGTAATTTTTAGCCCTTAAAACTGAATCTATGAATTCTCCAACGGAATGACCACGGTTAACCGCCGCAAGTGTGTTTTCATTGACAGATTCAAGGCCAAACTCAACAAATATGTCAACCTTCCTTCTAAAAGATATCTCTTTTAAAAGTTGCGCTATCTCTTCGGAAAAAACATCGGGTCTTGTTGAAATATCAAGAGCCACTACGCCGTCGACGATCGCTTCGTTGTAAACTCTTTCAAGTTCTTCAATAGGGCCGTATGTGTTTGTGAAAGATTGAAAATATGCCATGAACTTTGCGGCTTTGTATTTTCCTCGAGCTATCTTCATGCCTTCTGCTATCTGGGTTTTAACTTCAAGATTTCTGAATCTATTGGCAAAACCACTGCCGGTTTCTTCACAAAAGGTGCATCCGCCAACGCCAACGGTGCCATCGCGATTTGGACATGTTCTAAAGTGAGATATGGAAATTCTTTGAACCCTTGTGCCATATTTTTCTTTAAGATAAGGCGCCAATTCCCTGTAAATCAATTTTTCACGCTCCCGAAAACATTCATGAAATTTTCGATCTGTTTTTTTACGGATTCAAGATCGGCATTTCCACTTGATTCGAGTATGAAGATCGTGTAATTGGAATACCAAGCGAGATATTTTGAGGTCTTCAAAGTGCCGGAAAACCACCAAAGACTGCTGTTAAGAGCGTTCCATGTGCCAATTTTGGATTTTGCGAACGCATACCAAAGACCATGCATGTCGAAAGAACTATCGAATTCTGCCACGTTAAGATAAACGGTTGATCCAGTGGAGGCGTAAGTCGCAGATACCGTCCTCAATATTTTGGAAGATTTGTATCCGATGAATTGATCGGGTTTCACTTTTATCTCGTAAAATTTGACGATATACCCTGCCGGCACAAAAGATCTAAGCGTGCTTATGTTGAATTTCGTCAAAAAACATGAACTTAAGATCAAGGCCAGCGGTATCAATTCAAAGACGAGAATTAACCTCGCTGTATGCTTTTTCAAAGTCTTCTATCACCTTCTTGCCGTCTACGGTGAGAAATTCTCCGTCATAGATCCATTTTCCTCCTACCATGACACGTTTTATGGAAGCGGCATCAAATGAATAAACGATGTTGGCAAGCATGTTTTCCATAGGTACCATGGAAAAGTTATTGAGATCTATCACGACGAGATCTGCGAGCATGCCGCTTTCGAGGGTTCCAACATCGAACGGCAAAGATTTTTTTGCATTCGATGTTCCCATTTTAATTATCTCTTCCAATTTTAATATCTTTGGATCATGAAATTTTGCCCTCTGGAGAAGGGCGCCAAACTTCATCTCGCTGAAAATGTTAAGGCTGTTGTTCGAAGCGGCCGAATCCGTCCCGAGTGTAACGTTGACACCCAACTCAATAGCCGCTTTTATAGGTGCTATTCCATTTCCGAGTTTGGCGTTTGAGATAGGGTTGTAAGAAAGCGTCGATCCTCTTTTGGATATCAAACGCAATTCATCATCGTTAAGATCGGTTCCATGCGCTATGATGGTGTTCTTTTCAAATGCTCCTATCGAGTCAAGAAACTCAACGGATTCTATTCCATTTTCTCTTTTGAAGTTGGCCCTTTCATCAGGTGATTCAAGCAAATGAAATGTAACGGGCAGATCGTAATTTTTCGAAGTTTCAATTATCTCTTTAAAGTAATCCATCGAACACGTGTAAAGTGCGTGCGGGCCAAAGCCACCCTTTACAAGATCATCGTCGCGATGCTTTTTTATGAATTCTTCGGCGAGGCGCAGTTTCTTTTCTCCTTTTTCATCTGTGTCCGCAAGACCTCTCGCCACGATTCCTCTTATGCCGATATCTTTTGCAGCCTGATATATCGCGTCTTCGTAAAAATACATGTCGACAAATGTCGTTATTCCGTGTTTGACCATTTCCATAAATCCAACAAGACTTCCGATGTAAACATCTTTTTCCGTCAATTTGTCTTCTCGCGGAAAGATATATTTGAAAAGCCAGTCGTTAAGATCCACATCTTCAGCAACACCTCTGAACAGAGTCATTCCCGCATGTGTGTGTGTGTTAACAAGCCCGGGCATGATAAGCATACCATCGAGGTCCTCGACTTCTCCCATTGCGAAATCAATTATTCTGTCATTTTCGATGTAGAGGGTTCGCTTTTCGAATGAAAAATCATTTTTCAACACCAACGCGTTCTTCAAAACTTTACTCATCTTTTCTCCTTCAGTTTCTTGTAAGAGTTTACGTATTTTTCGTAAAGCATCTTCACATCTTTATCCGAAAGCGTGCGCGGCATTTTTCCGGTTTGAACGGCTACAATGTACATTTGCGCCGCTTTTTCACACATCTGTGCAGAAAGCATAGCATCTTCCATCGTTTGACCAACAGCGGCCTGACCATGATTTGATATTATGACCGCGTTGTTATTGCCTATGGACACCACAACTTCTTGTGCAAGTTCTTCGGTGCCGGGCAATTTGTATTCTGTAACCTTTATTGTACCGCCTATAACCATCGCAACGTCTTCGACGAGAATCGGTACTTCTTTGAAGATGGAGGATGCCACAGAAGCATAAAGGCTGTGCGTGTGAACTATGGCATTCACGTCTTCACGTTTAGCGTAGAGGGCAAGGTGCATTTTCAATTCACTTGACGGCAAAAGTTTTCCTTCAATGACCTTTCCCGTCTTATCACACAAAACGATGTCTTCTTCCCTTATTTCATCATAGGGTATGCCACTTGGGGTTATGAGTATATTTCCGCTTTCAAGTCTCATAGATACATTTCCCCATGTGCCAGAAACAAGTTTTAAATCTATTATTTGCTGGCACGCTTCCAGTATCGCTATGCTTTCTTTCATGTTTTACCTTCTTTCGATTTTTATGACAAATAAATTATATCATTATACCAAGCCAACTTTAGATACGCCATTCGCCATGCGCCATTTATAACTCTTTACTTCCGGAAATTTTCAAGCCGCTGATTTTCAAACTTTTAGGGCCGAAAAAATTATCTTCCTGCTGTGTTTCTTTTGAAAGTATGATCTCTTCCACATCAGATACATTGCCCGAGATCGATCCACCTGTTACAGGGATCAACCTTTCACCATCGCTGTACCAGCCAAGTCTTATTTCTCCTCCAAAATCTCCCGTCATGGGATCTACTCCGAAGTCTGAAAATGAGAGAATTTTGAGGTACTCACTCTTTTGAAGATCGTCTTCGCCAACTTTACCGGCCTCAACGACAAAATTCGTCATATGACCCGTCGGTTCAATTCCGAGATAATGTGCGTATCTGATACCGCCCCATATATTTCCAACGACAGAATTATCGATGATCTTAACTTTTTTCGCGGGAAAACCGTCTTCGTCGTAATCGACGGAATAAGATGATCTTTCAAGAAAGGGATCTATCCACATGGTTATTCTGTCACCTTTCGTGTTGTTTTGAAGATCCATGCCGACTTTGGCATTTGAAAGATGCTCGTATATATATCTTGCCGATACTTTGTAAAGATGATATTTGAAAAATTCTTTCACGGATTCTCCGGTTAAAATAACGGGAATATCCTTGATATCGGGAATTTTAACCGCACGGGATCTATCTTCTGTCGCTTTCATGGCATTTGCGATTTTGTCTTTTATAATTTCATCGTCGAATTTTGAAAATTGAAAACTCCAATAAAGTTCGACTTCTTCTTTTTCGACACGAGAAGTCGTTACAAATTCAACGTAAAGGCTGAGAAGGTCATTTGACACATCCACGCCTTTCGAATTGACTATTCTCTCTTGAATGTGATTCATAAAAATCTCGGAAGAATTTATCCATGTCTTTTCCAACCTCTCGGCGTACATACAGGAAACCACTTCGTCGATCGAATTCGATAGTGCTGCCTTTGCAGAAGACTCCTTTCTTTTCTCTGACGGTGTTGCAAGCGGATATGGCGTGTTTTTGACGAATTTGGATGAAAAGATATTTTCCTTTATCAAAGATTCAACATCGATTTCACCGGGGTAAATCGTAAATTCAGACGATCCTCTGTACATTTTTCCATTTTCTTCGAAATCGTGATATATCGTGACAAAAAATTTTTGAGTTTGTTTGGATCTGTTCATATCGAGCGCATCTTTGACGAAAAACAATTCTGATCCATCGACTCTTTTCTCTATTATCTTCCAATCATCGATCTCCTTTTGAAGTCGCAGATTGTTGATTATTTCGTCTATCATCATCCTAACCTCGCTTTGGCTTTTATGTATGGACCTCCCGAAGAAACCTTGACGAATTCTTTATGACCTTTGCCGCAACTTCCGACCCCTGACAATTCAAGATCATCTGAGATCATCGAAATCGAATTGAGCAGATCCGGAACGTATCCCGTCATGAGGATGGGAGAGAATATCTTGTTTGTTATCTCTCCGTCTTTTATTTCTCTGCCATAAAGAATCCAGCATTGGATTCCCCAATTTTTCGGGTCTTCCATTCCACTTGAGACCTTTTCGAGAAAATAACCATGCTTAACAGATGAAATCATATCTTCAAGTTTGTCATTTCCCCGAGCGAAAAAAGTATTTGTCATCCTTGAGTAAGCCTTTCTTTCGAAAGATTCTCTTTTCCCATTTCCCGTTGGTTTTGTACTAAGCCTTAAAGCAGACATCAAATCCGATATCCCAGTCTTAAGTATGCCGTGATCTATGACAACCGTGTCCGATCCGAATGTGCCCTCGTCATCAAAAAGATATGAAGAAACTTGTTTGGCGGCAATGGCACCGTCATGCATCGTCACAAGATCGGATGCGACTTTTTTTCCAAGGTAAGAAACGGCCTTTGCCCTGTTTTTTACAAACATGTCCATCTCCACGCCGTGTCCAAATGCTTCGTGTGCTATGACTCCGGCGACATCGGGGGCACATATCACGTCGTATTCTCCGGGAGGGATTTTTTCCGAATCAAGCAACATCTCGGCTTCTGCGACGACTTTATCAACACCGTGGATCATTTCATCAAGTATTTCAACTCCCTTCATGCCGGAAAAACCTTCATACGAGTACTTCGTCTTTTCAGCCCGGGCAATCGCCTGAAGGTAACCTTGCGACCATATGTAACTTTGGCGAAGCAATTTTTTAGAGGAAACAAACACTTTGTTTACCTGCACCTCTTCGTATGTAGACCAAAAATTCACGATCTTCGTTGACAATTCATGAGCACGCGCTTTCATCTTCAAAAGTTTTTCTATTTTTGTGCCGGGATCAACATCTTCAGGAAGAATCTCAACTTCACCTTCAAAACTGCTTTTAACAGGCTCATCGATCACGCAAGGGCATTTTAAAACTTCACCGTGACTTTTAAACTTTTCAAACGAGTTGATGAGATCATCATTTACAAAGTCAATTACGTAAGAAGGATTTTTAATTTCGTTGAAAGAAAATTCTGAATAATTAAGTCCGTTGAACACTCTTAGCACGAATCCTCTTTCGTTCCAACCACTATCGTTTATGTTTGTCTCGACATCCGTTACCAAATATCTTTTTCCGTGGGTATCACTTCCAAGGATTGAAGCGTAGCCGTAAGTCTTAGAAAGAGCAGCGACGATCTCCTCGAGCATCGGCACGTTTGCATTCAAAAAATCTGAGAATTTGACCTGCATTTTTAAATACCTTCAACCGATCTTAAAAACGTCGATATTTTGCTTTTGAGTTCGGTGGCAATTTCTGAATCTCTAAAAAGGTTTTGAGCATGGAGATTCCCGTTGAAAATAAGGGTTTCCGTCTCAAATGGAAGTGATTTTGAAATCTCGGTGGCCGTATCAAAAACAAAATCCCCTTTTGAAAAAACGACAAGCGCTTTTTTAGCTTTTCCTCCAAGATCGGAAAAATTATTTGGTAATCCGGCCGGTGAAAGTAGCACAAGACCGTCAATAGGTTTGCCCATTTCCAAAGCCCTGAGAGTTGCGGCGCCTCCCATACTTGCACCGATGACAGAAACACGTTTGTGATCTTTCAGCGCGTAATCTATCGCTCCGACAACGTCAAACTCGTACTTAAAATCTTTCGATTGTGAATTACCATAGCCACGAAAATTAAAAGGAATCGCGGAAAAACCCTGATCTTCAAGAAATTTCGCGAATGCCTCCCAACTTTGCATATCGAAAATCTTACCGTGCGCCAAGATAACCGCATGATCCGATTTACCAAAAATCTCTGCTTCTATTTTTAATCCGTCGTAACTTAAAAAAGTTATTTTTTCCATACATAACCTCCTACTTCTTTCTGAAAATTATCGTCGTGATCGCAACGGCAACCACCAGACCCGTACCTATTGAAGCGGCAATCAAAAACACGTTAATCATCATCGTTGCACCCTGAGTTGAATTGCCGATCACAAAGGCGTTCATGGCCTTGAATGCCATAAAACCTGGTACCAAAACCACTATTCCGCCAACTATCAAAGGTTGAGATGGAATATGTCTTAGACGTGAAAGAATTCTTCCAACCAATCCAATTGCCAATGCCGCAAGTAAAGCCGATGCCACCATACCATATCCGAGGGTTAAAGAATAGACAAACCACCCTATAAAGCCTATGCTTCCGCCAAGTACTGCATCTAAAGGTCTGGCGTTGTAAAGCAGCGTAAAACTTCCGCTTGCAAGACCCGCAATAAGTGATTGAACGATTAAATTCAAAATTTCATACCTCCGACAAAGACGCTGCCTACTGATATTCCAAAAACGAGTGCCACCAACAGTGCGAGTGCTTCACTTTCCTTTATGGTCCCGGATATGACACTTCCCTGAGATATCTCTGAAAATCCATTGGTTATAAGTAAACCAGGTACAAACAACATTATCGATCCGGATATGATCCCGTTCAAGGCGGATCCTTTGAAAATAGGCATCAATATCCATGATCCTATCGCTATAATCACACCTGAACTGAATTGTTGAAAAAACCTGTTGTCAAGTAAACGGATGTAATTCGTTGCCGCGTAAACCATGGCCCCAAGCACCATCGATGCAATGGCACTCATCAATCCTCCGACAAGTATGTATTCAAATCCTCCACATGCAAGAGCGGCGGCTATTAACCGAATGAAAATTGGATATGAAAAATCGGCGTTGAGAATAAAATTCAAGTGGGAATGCGCACCTGAAAGATTCATCTTTCCATCAACGAATTTTTTTACAAGTGCATCTATTTTTATGAATTTGTCAAAATCACTTGAGAGATTGCCGGTTCTTTTCGTCATCGTCATGGCATTTCCATTCGAGTCTTTTATCGTTATGTAGATGACCGTGTAAATTATCGCGACGTCAACTTCGAAACCTAATTTATTTCCGATTCTGGATATCCATATTTCCGTTCTTGTCGTAGGAGAACCTGTTCTCATAAGAGCGGCCGCGGTATCAACCATGAAGTCAAGGGTTTTGCCGATATCTTCCGCCACAAAATCATCTCCCGTCAAATTATTATACTCAATCATAGGTGAATTTCGAAAATGTTAAAGCATACAAGTAACGCGTAACGCGCTGAAAAGACGGACGGAGGCGGAGAGCATGATGCTAAGATGTGGCCGACGCACAAAAAGCATATGGCGAATAGCGCATGGCGTATGGAAAAGACGGATATTCCCTGTCAAGATGGGATGGCAAAAACAAAGACTTTAGAGTATAAAAAGGGGGCACATACATGCCCCTTTTGACTTTACCGATTTTATCTTACGCCTGCTGTTCTTTTTTCATCTCTTCTCTCGATATTTTTGCGGCAGGGCGTTCTTCGATTTGAATGTTGTTGTATACTGAAAGTCCTGTACCGGATGGTATAAGTTGACCTATTATGACATTCTCTTTTAACCCTTTGAGAAGGTCAGATCTTCCCTCAACTGCCGCCTCGGCAAGTATTTGCGGTGTCTGCTGGAATGACGCTGCGCTTAAAAATCCTTCGCTTTCAAGAGAGGCCGTTGTTATTCTAAGTAATTTTTGTTTGTACTGGATCTCGTTCTTCGTGTTTATTATGTATCTATCACGTTTTTCTCCATCTTTGATTACGACCGCCTTTACACCTGCCTTCACCATATCTGAAACAACCGCGTCAGTCAGAATTTCTCCGGCTTTGGCAATTTCTTTGCCAATTTCGTCTATGCTAAGGACTGAGTAGGCAAGTTCTTTCCCAACAATCTTTTTTCTGTTTTCATCGACTTTTAAATTTTCTTTTCTTATGTCTTCGTTTACCTTTTTGGCCTCTTCCAAAGAAAGCAAAGTGCCAGGCAGTATGTTTGTATCTCCGGCGTCTGTGACTTCGACTTTGTTGAACATCTGTTTTATTATGACTTCAAAATGTTTGTCATGGATGTCCACACCCTGTTCAGCGTAAACTCTTTTGACTTCTCGAAGTAAATATTGAAAAGAACTTTCGGTGTTTACTTTTTCGAGTAAATCCCTTGGCCTTATCGTTCCGGTTGTCAAAGGAGTGCCACCTACGATTCTCTGCCCTTCCCTTACGCGTATTTGGGTTTTCTTCGGAACCGTGTAATCATGAAGATTACCTTCATCATCTTCGATGTATATTTTAACGGTTTTGTTTTCTTCCTGACTTATCTGTTTGACGTAACCGGATACATGACTGAATATGCCTGAAACATCCTTTAGTTTCTTTCTTGCTTCAAACAATTCTTCAGCCCTTGGAAGACCCTGAGTTATGTCTCCTGTTGTCGCTATTCCGCCGGTATGGAAAGTTCTCATGGTAAGTTGGGTGCCGGGTTCTCCTATTGACTGTGCGGCTATTATTCCAACGGCTTCGCCAACATGGACGATCCTGTGGTTTGAAAGATCCATTCCATAACATTTCTCGCAAACACCATTTGAAAGTTCGCAAGTCATAGGAGATCTTATCTTTATGTAAGGCCTTAACGTAATCGTATCGATGTCCTCTTCAAAGAATTTCTTGGCCAATTCTGGCGTAACCCTTTCTTCGTACGTTACAATCTCTTTTTTGCCATTTTTGGAAAGTATCGGGGAAACCGTTACTCCGCCAACGCAAGGATAGATATCCGCTTTTATCTTGGACAGACCCAACTTTCTGGCCACGTTTACGACATTTCTCAAAGGCTCGCCTTTTTTGAAAATCAATTTGGATGGTACCCCAGAAGACGTGCCTTTATCATCATCGTAAAGATCATCGGCAATTTCGGCATAATCTTTAAGATCGTTTATCGTGTCGATCCTGACATCTTCTGTTTTGTGAACTTGAACTTCTTCTATTGTACTGACGGTTTTATGCGCATCGTCTTCTTCCATCATCGTGTCACGCTCGTAAACAACCGCTTTTGTTTTTGGATTAACGACGTCTTCGGCAAGCACGCGACCAAAGAGAGAATCTTCCAATTTTTCTATCACGACATCATCGTCTCTCAAGGTTTTGAGTTCTACACCATTTTTGGTTCCACAATCTGTTTCTTTTATCGTCATCGATTGTGCAACATCGACAAGTCTTCTGGTAAGATAACCGGAATTGGATGTTCTCAAAGCCGTGTCCGCAGATCCTTTTCTGGCACCGTGTGTGGATATGAAATATTCCATGACATTTAGACCTTCTCTGAAATTGGAAAGTATCGGAACTTCTATCGTTTTGCCGGATGGATCTGCCATAAGACCCCTCATACCTGCTATTTGTTTTATCTGGTCAATACTTCCCCTTGCTCCAGATCTGACCATCATGAAAACAGGATTGAATATATCTTTGGACAATTCATCGTATGTAACATCCTGAATTGCTTTGGTTGCATCTTCCCAAATTCTGACGATCTGCTCGTACCTTTGCTGTTGATTTATCATACCGTTAGAAAAGGCTTCTTCAACTTTATCTATTTTTTGCTGAGACTTATTTATTATCTCTGGCTTCTTTTCGGATATAAGCACATCCCTGACGGAAATCGTAACACCGGAGATCGTCGCATATTTAAATCCGAAATCTTTTATTCTATCAAGTACATCGGCCGTTGCGTCTATATCAAAAGTTTTAAAGGCTTTGGAAACGATGTTTTTTATCTCTTTTTTATCGTAAGTTTTTGTGTAATCGACAAGTTCTTCAACTAAACCGTCGTTAAATATGACCCGACCAACCGTTGTGTCTTTCACAAGTTTTTCACCGCTGGTAAATTGCAACAGCACATCAATCGGCGTATGCAAGGTTATGTAACCTGTGTTGTATGCCAACATCGCCTCTTCAGCGGATGAAAAAACAGTTTTCGGTTTTCGAAGTTTATCGTTTTTCATGGTCAAGTAGTACATTCCGAGTATGATATCCTTGCCTGGCATCGAAAGTGGCTGACCATGAGCCGGACTGATGGTGTTGTATTTGGAAAGCATCAGGAACTTTGCTTCAGCCTGCGCCGCCGCGGAAAGTGGTATATGAACTGCCATCTGATCTCCGTCAAAATCGGCATTGAAGGGAGGACAAACAAGCGGATGAAGTTGAATTGCGTCTCCTTCTATCAGTTTTGGTTCAAACGCCTGAATGCTGACTCTGTGAAGAGTGGGTGCCCTGTTAAGCAAAACGGGATGTCCTTTTATGACATCTTCAAGTACTTCCCATGCTTCCGGCACTTCTCGCTCTATCATCATGCGTCCCCATTTTCTTGCCGACTTGTCAGGATCGCTTTTGACAAGTTTCTGAAGCACAAATGGTTTGAACAATTCCATGGCCATTTTTTTCGGTATACCGCATTGATCTATCCTCAAAGTGGGTCCTACGACTATAACCGCACGACCGGAATAATCGACACGCTTGCCAAGCAGATTTCTTCTGAATCTGCCTCTTTTTCCTTTAAGCAGATCGGTCAAAGATTTCAATGGCCTGTTGGATTTATCCATAACTGACTTGCCGCGTTTTCCGTTGGCGACCAAAGAATCAACCGCTTCCTGAAGCATACGTTTTTCATTTCTTACAATTATATCCGGAGCGCTCAATTCAAGCAGTTTTTTCAGCCTGTTATTTCTGTTTATGACTCTTCTGTAAAGATCGTTCAAATCTGTTGTGGCAAAACGACCTCCGTCGATCTGGATCATGGGTCTAAGATCCGGCGGAATGACAGGTATCACGTCAAGCACCATCCATTCAGGTCTTTGATCGCTTTCGATGAGACTTCTTACCACATGAAGACGCTTGAGAATCTTCATTTTTTTGTTTGAAGCGGATTCCGGGATATTTTTCAACTCCGCTTCAAGTTTGGTTTCAAGTTCTCCGAGATCTATTTTCTCAAGCAATCTTTTGATCGCAGAGGCTCCAACATCTGCCGTTATCTTATCTTCATAGATGTTTTTGTAAGCATCGTACTCGTTGTCAAGAATAACATCCCCGATCTTTTTGCCTATTTCACTTGCCACCGCTTCGTCTATGTCAGTTATCATGACGACCGTTCTATCATTTTCTATCTCAAACTCTTTATCAAACATTCCGGGATAATATTTTTCAAACACTTCGAGTTCTTTAACCGTTAGATCTTCATCCTCGTAAACGAATCTATCGGCTATGTAATCTCCCGCTTTTATCTCCTGTCCGTCTTCAACGTAAGGTGTGATGCCTTCGAAAAGCGGGTATGATCTTTCGACTCTTTGCAATTCTCCTTTTTCCACGATGCTTATCTTGTCACTCGAGTTTGCAACGGTTTTGCCGTCTTCTCTTTGAACGACGGAAAGATTTTTCCCGTAAAATATCGTTCCATCCATTGTGGCTCTTATAGCATCTATATGTGTGCCTGTGGTAAGCACTCTTCCTTTTTTAACTTTTTGATTGCTTTGAACAGTTGCTTTTGATCCATAAGGAAGCGTGTAAGTTACCGGTTGAAATTTGGATGTGGGAAGTGGAAGCACTTTTATGGTCGATGTTATCTCGTCTATTTCGAACGTTCCATCGAAAGGGGCTTTGAAAGGCTCAACTTTGAGTTCATTTGCCATGATATCTCCGGCCTTAACCTTATCTCCCTCTTTGACAACCAATTCCATCCCACGGTAAATGTTGTATTCAACGCTTTTTGAATCTTCTGATTTTATAGATTGGGAAACGTTAACCCATGTGATGATCCTGCCGGTGTTTGTCTTTTCGGTCTTTATAGAAACCAATCCGTCTATCTCCGACCTTACCGGACCATGAGGAGCCTTTATTCTCACGGAATTTTCAACGTCAAATTCAAATTTGGTTTTGTATATGTTGTATTCAGTGATGTAAAGTTTATCCCCGATTTCAAAGTTAGTGCTTTTAGGATTTGTCACCATGTAAGACGCTTCGACAGTTCTTCTCGATCCAAAATATATTATCTGTTCTATATCTTTTGGAGCTATATCGAGTAAGGTAGATATATAATTGGGAATGTTTTTTAGATACCAAATATGAACCACCGGCACGGCAAGCGCGATATGTCCCATTCTTCTTCGGCGCGCCGTTTTGGATTCAACAGTGACACCGCATCTTTCGCAAGTTGTGCCTTCATATTTCTTTCCTTTGTACCTCCCGCAAGCACACTCGTAATCTTTGACAGGTCCGAAGATTTGCTCGCTGAAAAGGCCGTCGGATTCAGGCTTGAAAGTTCTGTAATTTATGGTTTCCGGTTTCTTCACCTCACCTTTAGACCATTTCAAAATTGTCTCCGGTGAGGCAAGTCCTATTTCCACCCTTCCTATCTTATTTTGAGAAGGGTTCAAAATTATCTTGGGGTTGTCCTCTGCCATTTTACCCCTCCTTAACGATCCAATTTAATTTCGTTGCCGTTGTCATCGTAAACTTTAATATCAAGGGCCAAACCCTGTAATTCTTTTACGAGCACTTTAAAACTTTCGGGAAGATTAGAAATCGGAATGTTTTTCCCACGCATTATCGCTTTGTAGGCTTCGTTTCTTCCTTCGATATCATCTGATTTTATGGTGAGCATTTCCTGAAGTGTATGAGATGCGCCGTGCGCTTCAAGCGCCCAGACCTCCATTTCTCCGAACCTCTGGCCTCCAAATTGAGCCTTTCCGCCAAGAGGTTGTTGATGTATCAAAGAATAGGGGCCTATAGATCTCGCGTGAATCTTGTCTTGCGCTATATGAATGAGTTTCATCATGTACATCACGCCAACCACAACAGGACTGTTAAACACCTCACCGGTTCTGCCGTCTCTAAGCACAACTTTTCCATTCGGATAATTCGCATCGTCTCCGTCAGTTAAGCCATATTTTGCACGCTCTTCGTAAAGAGGCGTAAAAATATCACCTTCGGTAGCACCATTGAAAACAGGTGTGGAAAAATACATACCCTTTAACGTTGCGAGCCATCCGAGATGCGTCTCAAGCACCTGCCCTATGTTCATTCTTGACGGAACTCCAAGCGGACTTAATATCATCTCTATCGGTGTTCCGTCCGGTAAAAACGGCATATCCTCTTTGGCGACAATTTTGGAGACGACACCCTTGTTCCCATGGCGTCCGGCAAGTTTATCTCCAACGGCAAGAGGCTTTCTGGTCGCAACGTAAACTTTCACCATTTTGTTTACACTCGAATCGAGTTCGGAGATATCACCTTTTTCGAATATATGCACTCCTATGACTCTTCCATCGACTCCGTGAGGCAATTTGAGCGATGTGTCTTTGACATCTCTTCCTCTTTCTCCGAAGATCGATCTCATGATCTTTTCTTCGGCTGTCAATTCGCTGTCTCCTTTTGGCGTTACCTTACCAACAAGGATGTCTTTGGGATGAACGAGTGAACCGACTCTTACTATGCCGTTTTCATCAAGATTTTTCAACAACTCTTTTGAGGCGTTCGGTATGTCAGCGGTTATTTCTTCGGGTCCCAAGCGCGTTTCGCGCGCGTAAGTTTCATAGACCTCGACATGCACAGATGTGAAAGCATCTTCTTCTATCAAAGACTGATTGACGATTATGGCATCCTCGAAATTATATCCTTCCCACGACATGAAAGCGACAAATACATTTCGGCCTAAGGCGAGTTCTCCCATATCCATGGCCGGCCCATCCGCTATACAATCTCCGGCGTCAACATGATCTCCAACATCAACTATCGGTATCTGATTTATGCATGTGTCCTGATTTGTTCGCGAATATTTTATGAGTTTGTAAACATCCTCTCCGGAGTTATCATCCCTTTCAACGATTATTTCATTTGAGGAAACCTTTTTTATCTTTCCGGCATGTTTTGCCATGACTATCAAACCTGAATCCCTTGCAACATATTTTTCCATTCCTGTTCCTATCAAAGGTGCTTGAGGATTCACAAGAGGAACACCCTGTCTTTGCATATTTGAACCCATCAAAGCCCTGTTGGCATCATCGTTTTCAAGAAATGGTATCAGAGCGGCCGATATGCTAACGATCTGTCTTGAGGAAACGTCTATGTAGTCAACTTCTGCCTTGTTGACGTAACGATAACTTTCCATGAATCTTACCGTTACCCTTTCATCGGCTAAAGTGTTATCGGCATTTATCTTGACGTTTACCGGTGCTATGTTGTAATTTCCTTCTTCATCAGCCATAAGGTAATCTATTTTATCGGTTATTTTGCCATTGTCGACTTTTCTGTAAGGAGTTCTTAAAAAGCCGTATTCATCTATCTCGGCAAATATGGCCATCGAGGTTATAAGACCTATGTTTGCACCTTCTGGAGTTTCTATCGGGCACATACGTCCATAATGAGAATGGTGAACGTCGCGTACCTCAAATCTTGCCCTTTCACGTCTTAATCCTCCGGGTCCAAGGGCAGATATTCTTCTTTTATGAGTTAATTCGGCAAGAGGATTTACCTGATCCATGAATTGAGAAAGTTGACTTGAAGCAAAAAATTGTTGAAGCGTCGCCATGACCGCCCTTACGTTTATAAGACTTTGAATGTTTATCTTATCAAGCGAATTGTACATGTTCATTTTGTCTTCTATCATCTTTTGAACTCTCGAAAAGCCGCGTTCAAATTCGAGTCTCATAAGTTCTCCGGCTGTTCTGACTCTTTTGTTGCCAAGATGATCTTTGGTATCGAGCCTTTCTTCGTGATTTTCTATGTCAATCAAATATCTGATCGCTGCGATTATGTCTTCTTTGGTGAGTACCGTCGAATCGTTTTTAAGTCCGAGTTTCGCGTTTATCTTTGCCCTTCCTATTTTTGTGAGATCGTAATGCTCGGGATCAAAATAAAGACTGTTAAAATAACTTTTAGCCACGTTTATCCTCGGAATTTCTCCGGGTCTTAATTTTCTGAAGAATTCTATATACGCATCATCCGAAGTCATGTTTTTTTCAACATCATCAAGATTCTCAACGGTTTTTTGCAGGTAAGGATGCGCTATGGTCATCTTCTGAACTTTGGCCTCAAGTATTGAAGGAATCATTTCTTCCTCAATCTTTTCACCGGCAACTATCAGGACATTTCCGTTTTTATCGGTTACATTTTCAAGCAATACAGAACCTCTTCGAAAAACAAGTTCATCTTCATCTGCCGTAATCGTAACTGGATATAGTTTCATCATGTCCATGGGTGTAACGTAATCAAAAATTTTAAGCAACAATGGTAATTTTATCTTTTTCTTTCTATCTATTCTTGCCTGAAGGATGCCTTTTTTAACGTTCAGTAAAATCTCAAGCCATGCGCCTTTTTCGGGAAGAAAATGCGCAAAAAAAGTGGGGACTCTCTCAGAACCTTCGAATTCCTGAACGAAATAGACACCTGGAGACCTGACGAGTTGATGAACAACGACTCTCTCGGCACCGTTTATTATGAAGGTGCCACGCTCTGTCATGATCGGAAGGTAACCGAAAAGGGCTTCGTCTTCTTTTATTTCGTTTGAATGGATGTCTTTTATCCTTATCGTTATGTAAAGCGGGACGCTGTAGGTGGTATCTTTCAGTTTGCATTCTTCTTCGGTGTATTTCGATTCGCCCGTTCTTGAACTTACAAATTCGAGTTTAAAACCCTTTTCTCCTTTTTTAACATCGGCCTTATGTGGCTTTGATTCTATCGGAGAAAATTTTTTCAAAACTTCCATTATGCCTTTTTCAACGAATTCTTTGTAAGAATCGATTTGTACGGATATAAGGTTTGGGACATCAATGGCATCTTTCATCCTTCCGTAAGAGTACCTTTCCCGTTTTTCCACCTTTTCACCATGCCTTTCTTTTAAATGCAAAATGTCTCTCAATATATTTAAGCAAAAGTACCCCATCAGAATCTTTACAATTCCGATGAGGTTGAGTTTCAATTTGAATATGATTTTTTGTACGAAAAGATTAGATCAAATTATTTTAACTCTACGACCGCTCCTGCCTCTTCAAGTTTAGCTTTTATTTGATCCGCCTCTTCTTTTGCTGCATTTTGCTTGACGATGGCATCCGGAGCACCGGCCTTGTCAACAAGATCCTTCGCTTCTTTAAGTCCAAGATTCGTTATTTCTCTGACGACCTTTATGACTTGCAACTTCTTGTCTCCGGCTTCCTTGAGCACAACGTTAAAAGATGTTTTTTCCTCTTCAATTGGTTTCTTGTCTCCGGACACAGGTGCGGCGGCAACCGCAACCGGAGCAGCAGCGCTAACGCCAAACTTTTCTTCAAGCGCTTTTACGAGTTTCGCAAGATCCCCTACACTCATTTCTTCAATTGCCTTTATTATTTCTTCATTCGTCATTTTAAAACACCTCCATGATATTCAAAGATCAATTTGATTTTTTATTTCCAACTTCATTCAAAGCGTAAAGCAACTTTTTAAGCGTGCCAGAAAGCACAACGTGTAAAGCGTATATCGGTGCCTGGAATTGGCCAACAAGTTGAGCGATGAGCACATCTCTCGGTGGCAGATTGGAAAATTCTTTTGCCTGATCGGCGGTTATGAATTTTTCTTCGAACAAACCTGATTTCACAACCAGAGCATTTGCGTTTTCATCAAGAAAATTGTAAAGCGCTTTGAGAGCCAAAACAGGATCACCTTGAGTGTACATTATCGCCGTTGTGCCTTGAAGATGATTTTCAATCCCATCCGGATAGAGATTGATCTTTTTCAGCGATATTTTCAACAGCGTGTTTTTTGCAACTCTGTATTGTGCATTAACCTTTGAAAGTGCTTCTCTCAACTTGCTTATCGTCTCGACACTCATACCTTTATAATCGGTGAAAAGTACCAATTGAGACTTGGAAAGCGCATCGGTAAGTTCATCGATTATCATGGCTTTTTGCTGTTTTTGCATGGTGTACCTCCTTCAAAAAAACGGCCCTTTTAAGGCCGTTGATCTTCATTATCTGAAAATTCAAGATCACGTGCCTCGGCGGGAAGGCATCAACCTTTAAAATCCCGCTGTCTTTGGCTGTGAATCAGGCTTCAAACTGACTGATATCCAGTTTTATGCCAGGACCCATGGTAGAACTCACAACTAATTTTTGTAAAAATCTTCCTTTAACTCCCTGCGGTCTCAACGCATTTATCTGCTGGACTGCTGATTTTATGTTCTCGCTTAGTTTGTCAGATTCAAATTCTTTCTTTCCAACCGGTAAATGAAGGTTGCCAGTCTTATCATTTCTCACTTCAACCCTGCCGGCTTTAAAAGACTTAACGGCCTCGGCGATGTTAGGAGTGACGGTACCGGATTTTGGAGACGGCATAAGACCTCTCGGACCAAGCACTTTACCGAGTTTGCCGACAAAACCCATGGTATCCGGAGAGGCTATGGCAACATCGAAATCCAAAAATCCTTCGGATGTTATTTTCTGAGCAAGTTCTTCACCGCCAACGTAATCCGCTCCGGCAGTCCTTGCGGCCTCGGCATTTGGTCCTACGGCAAAAACAAGCACTTTAACGCTTTTACCCGTCCCGTTTGGAAGGGTTATTGTGTTTCTAACTTGCTGTTCGTTCTTTTTCGGATCTATGCCTGTTTTGATGGACATTTCAATCGTTTCGTTGAATTTGACGGTTGAGGTTTCTTTTATCAATCTAACAGCGTCTTCAAGAGAATACAGTTTATTTCTGTCGACTTTTTTGGCCGCTTCGATGTATCTTTTAGAATGCTTTGCCATTTTATTCACCTCACCCGACTACTTCTACGCCCATGCTTCTGGCCGTTCCCGCAATTATACGGGCGGCAGATTCAAGATCCTGAGCGTTAAGATCAGGCATTTTGACTTTTGCTATTTCGAGAAGTTGGGCTTTGGTTATTTTTCCAACTTTGTTCTTGTTAGGTTCTCCAGATCCGTTTTCTATTCCGGCGGCTTTTTTTATCAATATCGAAGCCGGAGGAGTCTTTGTTATGAAAGTGAAAGACCTATCCTCGTAAACATTTATTATCACCGGCAAAATCATTCCGCCTTGTTTTGCCGTTTCGGCGTTGAATTGTTTACAAAAAGCCATTATATTCACGCCATGTTGCCCTAAAGCCGGTCCTACCGGTGGGGCTGGTGTTGCTTTACCTGCGGCAATTTGAAGTTTCACTTGCCTTATCAACTTTTTTGATGCCATAAAAACCTCCTTGTGGTATTTTCGGGAACTAAACCCTCCCACTGATTCTATGAAATTGCTTTCTCAACTTCGGAAACGTTTAAAACAACCGGAGTTTCCCTTCCGAAGATCGTAACCATAACTGTTATCTCTTTTTTATCAGGCTTTACCTCTTTAACGGTGCCGGCAAAGCCTTCAAAAGGTCCGCTTTTTATTTTGACACGTTCTCCTATCTCAAGATTTATGTTAATTTTTACCTCTTCAGAAGTCTTGGAACTCTTCTTTTCAACCATCAAACTTGAGATCAATTTTTCATCTCTTGTCTTGAGTGAAATAGGCTGACCCGCATTTGAAACGAAATTTATCACATGCTCGGTATTTTTGACTATCTCCCAACTTTCTTCGTTCATAAACATTTCAACGAAAACGTATCCAGGGAAAAGCCTTTTGGATATAACTTTGGAGATCTTGACTTCCTTGTAAGCGCCGAAAACATCTATTTCAACTATACCGGCCGTCGGAGATGTGAATATCTTCTTGTCTGCTATTTTATCTCCGGCATGTGTTGATTTGTTAATTCTTATAGATTTATTAAAACACTCAAGCGGAACGAAATAAAAATCGTCTTCTCCTTCTTGAGGATGAATTACAACTTTTTTGACACGATCGTTTTGAACAACCTTACCATCGATTTCGCAAAAAACAGACTTGTCCTTTGCAATTGGCATTCCTTCGGTCAGTTTGGCACCCAACCTTATGCCATTTTCTATACCGGTAGTGGAAGGAATGTAATAAGTTCTGCTATTTTTTCGATCGATAGATTCTATGACGAGCTTTCTCATGTTTTTGACTTCGATGACCTTTCCGTCATGTTTCGAATGCACTTCAGGAAGTTCTGCTATCATTTGATCTTTTGCGATGTCTTCACCTGAATTAACGTGAAATTTTGCCGTCGAAGGAATTCTTATCTTTTCAACAGGTCCGCTTTTTATATCCACAACTTTTTCCTGCGGTATAAAAACTCTTCCGATGAAATCAAAAAGGTTCATCTGATCCCGTTTTTGTTCTATCGACTCTTTTACCGTTTCTTCCAGACCAGCGTAGGTCTGGACTATATACCATGATTTTTTCATTTTAACTCCAAAAACAAAATTTTAGAGTGATTCGATCACCCTTGAGTTGATCTGTCGATCCGCTTATCTTATGCCAAGCGCCGAAAGCAACCACGTCGTTAAACTTGAAAATCCAAGATCAAGAAACCAAAAATAAACTCCAGTCACGATCAAGATCAAAAGCACTATTCCTGCCGAAGAAAACAACTTCGCCCTTGTCGGCCAATTGGTCTTTTGAGCTTCACTTCTGACTTCTCTTACAAATTTACCTACATCTGCCATCTCATTCACCTCACAAAAACATGGCAGGCCCGGTAGGGATCGAACCCACAACCCCCGGTTTTGGAGACCGGTGCTCTGCCAATTGAGCTACGGGCCTACTTTTCACTTAACTTCTTTGTGAACAGTATGCTTCTTACATTTCGGACAATACTTTTTAAGTTCTAATTTTTCTTTTTGCCCTTTGCTTTTTTTCACAACGTAATTTCTCGATTTGCATTCAGTACATTCCAAAGACACGAAATTTTTAGTGTTTTTAGCCATTTTGCACCTCTCAATGGTGGAGAGGGATGGATTTGAACCATCGAAGGCGATCCGCCAACGGATTTACAGTCCGTCCCCATTGGCCACTCGGGCACCTCTCCTTTAACAGCCAGCGAAGGGACTTGAACCCCCGACCAACTGATTACAAATCAGTTGCTCTACCGACTGAGCTACGCTGGCACTCCTTGCGTATTTTACAACATATCGAAAGAATTTGTCAAGCAATCGAATTGACTCATAAAAAATCTACATGAAAGTGAATCGATGAATCAAAATAAAAATCTACACGAAAATATGGATGAATGACGGATAATCTTCTCAGAATGTCAATATTAAAGTGGGTGAGAAGATGA
>JAJYYZ010000056.1 GCA_021800445.1 bacterium
TAAACGCCGCGATAAATATAAAGCGTCAAGGATTACGCATGATTAGTTATGAATTTGAGAACCGTGGGGCACACGGGGATAGCTCGTTGATACTTAGCACAGGGGTGCTATTGAGCGAGAAGCCCCCACTTCTATAAGTGGTGGGAGCATGTCACATGGTTCAAAGCTCTTTGGGCCACAGGATTGATATCTATTTTATTATTAGTGTATACATATATTATTTTTCAACAAAAGTGGTCTAATGATCTTTCTAATCTCATTTCTAGTTCATCATGGGGATTTATAGTAATGCTTGTTGGTTCAGGATTATTAATTGTTGCTGCAGCAATTTAGTGTTTTCATCCAGATCAAGTCTTCAATTCTTTCAGGTACTTGATCGCATCAGTTGCACTTTTGGCGTAGAAATCAGCGCCGAGTTCCTTCGCAAGAGATTCGTTAAGAGAGGCACCTCCAACTATCACCGGAATTTGAAGATGCCTTTTTTTCATTTCGTCCGTTACATCTTTTATCCTCGGCGCAGTGGTCGTCATCATGGCTGAAAGGCCCACCATTATAGGCTTTTCTTTTTCGACTATATCGACTATCTTTTCAGAAGAGACATCGCGTCCGAGATCGAGCACTTTGTATCCGGCACTTTTAACTATCGTCGCCACTATGTTCTTGCCTATATCATGAACATCTCCTTTAACCGTCGCTATGATGAACTTTCCATAATCGCCTCCGGATGGAATGAGTTTTTGGACTTTTTCGAAGGCCTTTTGTGCCGTCTGAGCGGCAAGTATTAACTGCGGCAAAAATATCTTCCCTGCGCCGTACAGATCTCCCACTTTTCCCATAACTGGCTTGAGATGTTTTTCTATGACGGAAACAGGTTCTTGAGTTTTCAAAAGATTATCAACTTCGTCCAGCAGTTTTTCTTCTGCGCCGGTCAAAACAAAGTTCAAAAGTTCGTCTGTGCCTTGAACTCTTTCAACTTCAATTTGAGACCTTTTTGAAAGTAAAAGTGAAGACTTTAAGTTTCCCATGACGATTTCGTCAAGAGGGTTCATTATCGCAGAACTTAAACCATTTAAAATCGCCATCGTCAGGAAAGCGCCGTTTATGTAAGATCTGTCAGGCATTCCGAATGAAACGTTTGATAGGCCAAAAGTTGTCTTTAAACCCATCGAATCGAGATAAGAAATTGTTTTTATAGTTTCGCGCGCATCTGCGCCCGCACCGATCGCAAGCACTATCGGATCGAAAATGATTCGGTCTTTTGATAAATCTATCGAATTCAACATTTCCAAAATGTGGTTTATCGATGTTTTTCTGTCTTCAAAATTTTCAGGTACCCGTTCACCCATCGAAAGCGTTATCAAAATGCCACCGTATTTCTTTATGAAATTGGCACGTTTTAAAAATTCTTCGTCGACGGCTCTGGCAGAGTTGACAAGTGGTCTGCCAGGATATCTTTTCATTATGAATTCGAGTATTTCAGGCGTTTGGATGTCTAAAGAGAGTGGAGATCCCGTTTTGTAGGTTATAGCCGAGACGGCCTTTGACATGAATTTTTTTGATATCGTCTGTTCTACTCCAAAATTAAGATCTAAAGAGTTCGCTCCCTTGTCAATTTGTTCTCTTGCCTGATCTACTATGTAATCGATGTTTTCTCCTCGCATTGCTTCTGTAAGTTTTTTCTTTCCGGCGGGATTCAGCCTTTCTCCTATGAGTACGAACTTGTCAAAATTCACGACGGACGATGGGCTTGAAATCGCGAACAGATGCTTTTCGTCCCTTTCGACAGGACTTCTTTTTCCTATGATAGTCGATATTTTGGAAGTATGAGTAGGGTTAGATCCGCAACAGGATCCTATGATGTTTGCCCCCGCTTCCCAGTATGAATCCATGTGAATTGCAAATTCATCAGGCTTTATTGGATATTCAACGGTGTCTCCCTTTAAAATCGGTTCACCCGCATCAGGTTCGACTGTGAGGAATTTATGCGTGTATTTTGAAAGTTCTTCAAAAATGGGCAACATTTCTTCAGGCCCTAAAGAGCAATTTATTCCTATGGCATCGACATCGAGATCGTCAAAAGTTATCGCAAAATTAGCGGGATCGGTTCCGGTAAGAGTTCTGCTGTTTTCATCAAAAGTAAGATGGGCTATCAAAAAGATGTCATTCGAAAGATCACGAACGGCAAAATACGCAGCCTTTAATTCTAAAATATCGGTGAATGTTTCAAGAATTATCGCATCAACATCCTCTTCAAGCAGAATCTTTGCCGTCTTTTGAAAACTTTCGTAATACTCGTCGAAAGACCTTTCTCCTATCGGATACGGTAAGTCTCCCGTTGGTCCGATATCTCCAAATACGAGAGCGCCTTTCGAGGCGTTTTTGGCTATTTTAACGGCATTTCTAATTATCTCATTGTGATGCGATTCGAGGCCTATCTTTGAAAGTTTTATCGGATTCGCGCCGAAAGTTGAGGTAAGCAAAGCGTTGGATCCGGACTTAACGTATTCTTCGTGAAGTTTTTTTATTGCCTCCGGATGTTCAAGCAAAATCTCTTCCGGGCTTTTTTTAAATCCTCTTCTCATAAATTCAGTTCCATAAGCACCGTCTAAGATCAAAATTCTTTCTTTTAAAATATCGGCAATAGCTTTTCTGTTCAATTCGACCACCCTATGAATGCAGATATAGTCTTTCTCGGTAAAAATGTGAATGATTGCGGATCTGATTTGACGGAGATGAATTTTCCGAGTTTGAATGCGAACCACGCGTTGAGACTTATCGAAAGATCCACATATCCGGGAGCGATTCTCGCGCTGCCTTTGAGCGATTTTCTTGATCTTAATTCGCCGTCCACATGTCTTGCCACATATTCCACGAGTTCTGATCCTATGGCATCAAGCATAAATGATTTTAACTCTTCTCCATCTTCATGAAATTTTGCTATCTCATCATCGAGATCACTTCCGAGTGTGGCAAGCATAGCTGTTACTTCAACACTCTTTCCAAGTTGAGATTTTGCGAGTGTACCTGTTATCTCTATTGTGTCTATGAGTATTCCTTTTTGTGATGTCTTTGGAGAATAAACTGGAAAATTTTCAATGGCGACAACAGGTTTTGCGATCTTCATTGCTATTGACATCGCTTCGTCGTATCTGTGCTTGAATTCATCGGGAATCTCGCCAACTCCCTTAAAGCCCATCCTTGCGGCGATCGCCCTTTGGGGTATTTCGACATCTTTTGGTGGTATCTCAAATATCTCCACTTCGGCCTCTTCAGATTATCCTCATTGTTTTGGATTCTCTTGCGGATTTGTACCAGTTATCGACAATTTGCATGTCTTTAAAGGCTTCCCATCCATCAGTTGCAGGTCTGGTATGATTTTTAACAGCCTTTTCCATATCTTCTATTTCTAAAACGTATGGTTTTTTGTCTATCACATCTCTTAATTCAAAGGATCCATTTTTTGCAACTATAATCCTTCCCTTGTAATCTTGAAAGAGTGTATCCATGAGGTACATCATGCCTTTATCCCCACGAAACTCAAATGAGATACTTGGATAAGTGTCAAAACTGCTGTCGACGAGTGCGATAGGTCCATTCGCAAATTTCATTATGGCTGCGGCATTTTGATCAACCTGATAACCCAGATTTTCGTTTATGGCCGTTATCTCTTCAACGTCTCTTTCGAGTATAAATCTCAGCGAATTTATTACGTGAATGCCTATATCCATTATCGCACCGCCACCGCTTAAAGATAGATCGTATCTCCATTTATTCCGTTCCGTATTGACAAAAGAAAAACTTGCCTTGACGATGCCGATCTTCCCAAGTTCATTAGATTTTAAAATGTCCCTTGCAAGTACGTTGTAACTGTTAAATCTTCCCATGTGTGCCACGCCAAAAGTTATACCGGATTTATCACAAAACTCGGCCATTTGCTTTGCTTCTTCTGCATTCATTCCAACAGGTTTCTCGCAAAAAACATTTATGCCACGTTTTGCACATGCAATAGTTTGAGATTTATGAAGTGAATTTGGTGTCGCAATGTAAACTATATCCACATCTTCAAGATCGTCTATTTTATCTGTGATTTTAACATGCTTGCTGACTTCGTGCTTTACCTTTTCAGGATTTCCCGTAACTACCGCGCTCAACGTTCCTCTTGCTTCCTCAAGCGCTGGCACAAATCTGTTCTTTGAAATACTTCCAAAGCCAACTATTGCCCATTTCATGGAAATCGCTTCCTTTCGAAATCAATTATACCAAACAAAATTCAAATTTCGAATCATCGCTTCGGCAGATACCCCTGCTTACAAGACATGACACGTGGAAAAAGGCATCAGGAGTTCCAACGTCATCCCGCATCAGATGCGGGATCGCATTGAAATTCTTAAGGATGATTCCGACCTCGATCTGATTGAAAATCTCATCCATCAAAAAAATATAAATTTCAAAATTAGAAGTATATTCAAAAAAACGGGAGAAATAATTAGAGAAAAAGAGTAAATCAAATTTAATAACGAAATAACGTCGTTAAAAGTTAAAATTGGTCATTATTTGGGTTTTTTATATTTCAATTGTTGTGATATATTATAAATGTAAATGTTTTCATTGGCTTTGATATTGGAGGTACAATGATAAGCATTAAAGATGTTGCAAAGGAATCAAAAGTTTCGATTGCAACGGTTTCAAGGGTTTTTAACTCTCCGGAACTTGTCAGCCCTCAAACGAGGGCAAGAGTTTATTCGATTGCTCAAAAGTTGAATTATATTCCCAATTATTCGGCAAAGACTCTCAGAAAGACGATAGTGGGTTCTATAATTGTACTTATACCGGATGTTTCAAATGTTTTTTTCATAGATATCGTTCACGGAGTTCAAGATTATGCGGAATCTCGAGGTTACAACGTTTTAATGGGCAGATTTAACATTGATAACTTCAACGTTGAAAAATATTTCCATCTTGTTAAATCCAAGGCTGCTGACGGTATTGTGCTTGCAACAGGTCATGACAGAAAATATCCTGCCCTTTCTGTTGCCAAAGATGTGAATATATCTTCAATAGAAGAACCTTACATGAATAATCCATGGGTTTATATCGACAATTTTGAGGCCGTAAAAAAGATCCTGGATCATCTTTTGTCAAAAGGACATAAAAGGATCGGGTTTCTCGGCTTTAAAAGTGAAAGATCAAGATTCATGGCTTTTAAGAAAATCATTGCCGAGAAAGACTTGAACTACGATGAAGACATCGTTAAACTTGGAGAAGAATTGGCAGAGGATATGCCAAAGAGCGCGCGAACGTACATAGAATATGTCATCGGCAAGAGAAAAATTCCTGATGCGATAGTTTGTGCGTCAGATGTGCTGGCAGCAGGTGCCATAAAATGGATCATAAAATCCGGCCTAAAAGTGCCGGATGATGTTGCGGTAACCGGATTTGACGGCGTTGACATCGTCAACCTTGTAACACCGAGCATAACGACCATAGAACAACCGAGACACATGATGGGAATGGAAGCAGCGAGAGTTTTGATAAACAAAATAGAAGGAAAAGATTTTGAAGAAAAGGTACTTTTGCCGACAAGATTAATAATCGGAGAATCATCTTAAGTTCTATTTTTTAATGGCACATTAAGGGAGAATAATGCCTTCGGGCAAAATCAAATAAGGAGGGGTTCCGATGAAACGAAGTCTAATTTTGATGGTTGTTTTGATGACAGTCATTGTCATTTCCTCTTTTGCAACCGTCACCATCGTTATGACAGCAGGTGCAGTGGGTGCTGAATTGCAAGTCCTTCAAACACAGATCAAAGAATTCATGCAGCAAAATCCTGGCATTAAAGTCGTATTAATGCCAATGCCGAATTCGACAACGGACAGATACAATCTTGATGTAACTTATCTAAGTGCTCAAATGCCAGAACCTGATGTGCTTTTCTTGGATACCATAGATCCGCCGGCTTTTGCAGATTTTCTTGTAAATCTTAAGCCATATTATACAGATCAAGAACTTGCACAATTCTTCCAGGGGGCAATAAACAACGACACTTATAACGGCAGATTGGTTGCGATACCATGGTTTGTCGATGCAGGAATTCTCTATTACAGAGCGGATCTTCTTCAGAAATATGGATTTCAACCACCTACAACATGGGATCAACTTATTCAAGAGGCTCAGGTGATCTCTCAGAAAGAAAAAATTCAAGGGTTTGTCTGGCAGGGTGCGGCTTATGAAGGGCTAACATGCGACTTCATGGAATATGTTCACTCTTACGGTGGAAATATTCTTGATGAAAATGGAAAAGTTGTTTCTGATACGCCACAGGTAAAGACCGCTCTTCAGACAATGTACGATATGATCTACAAGTACAAGATATCTCCAGTTGGTGTTACGACCTATCAGGAAGAGGATGCGCGTCATATTTTCCAGAATGGCGATGCCGTTTTCATGAGAAACTGGCCATATTGCTGGCCGTTGCTTCAGGCAACCGATTCAGCAGTAAGAGGTAAAGTTGGAGTTGAAGTGCTTCCAGAAGGTACTGGTTTCCCGGGAGTTCATCACTCTGCAACTCTCGGTGGATGGGAACTTGCAATTAACAAGTACAGCGAACACATCCCAGAGGCCGTTAAACTGATAAAATTCTTGACTTCTCCTCAACAGGAAGCATACAAGGCAATAAATGCCGGTCAAGCACCATCTGTTTTGTCTGTTTTCAGCGATCCCGCAGTCATTCAGGCAGTACCACTTTTCAAATCTCTCTACAACGTTTTCATGAATGCGGAACCAAGACCCAAATCACCTGTTTACTCTCAAATGTCCCAAATAATATATGACAACGTTAACGCTGCTTTGACAAAACAGGAAACCGTTGATCAAGCAATTGTCAATATGACCTCTCAATTGAAACAATTACTTGGCCAATAAACATGTACCGTGCGGGAAAAATCTCCCGCACGGTTTTTAAAGAAAGGAGGAATTGATGTCTAAGACAAGATCAGATCCGCTCCACAAAAGTGATCCGGTTTATGCCTTAATGTTTATAATACCGTCTATTGTTGTTATAGCCATAATAGCATTTTGGCCTTTGGCTCAAACTTTTTACAACAGCCTTTACAATTCTGCCTTGATGTTTCCACAAAACAAGACATTTGCAGGACTTTCCAATTATATTAAACTTTGGCAGGATCCAAGATTTGTAAATGATCTTTGGAATACGGTAAGATTTACGGGGTGGTCCGTTGGCATAGAAACCATTTTGGGTATACTTGTTGCTTTAATGCTTAACAAAAAATTCAAATTAAGAGGGCTTGTAAGGGCGGCTGTCCTTGTTCCGTGGGCAATTCCAACTGTTGTATCGTCTGAGATGTGGAGATGGATGTACAACGATAATTATGGGGTTATAAATTCCATACTTATGTCCTTACATATAATAAAACAGCCTATAGTTTTTCTTGCTTTTCCATCAACGGCGATGCCGTCCATAATAAGCGTTGATGTTTGGAAAACAACCCCGTTTATGGTTTTGCTTATACTCGCTGGTCTTCAAATGATTCCTGACGAACTTTACGAAGCTGCTCGAATAGATGGTGCAAATGCATGGCAAAGATTCTGGTCTGTGACATTGCCGATGATAAGACCAACCATCGGTATCGCTTTGATCTTCAGAAGTCTTGATGCCATGCGTGTATTCGATATAGTTTACATAATGACAAAAGGAGCGGCTAACACAGAAACTCTTTCCGTTTACAATCAGTGGACGCTGTTCACAAGGGGATTTATAACACCTTATTTTGGATATGGAAGTGCGATGTCGGTTATGATATTTTTAATAATAGGGGTTCTCGCCATCTTCTACGTTAGAATGATGAAAATACGTCTCGATTGAGGGTGCTGATTATGAGACATAAAAATTTAAGAAAAATAATTTTTTACATAGGGGTTATAATTGTACTTTTGTATTTCCTTTTTCCCTTTTACTGGGCTGTTGTTTCTTCAATAAGACCGCCATCAGAACTCTTCTCTTCTCATCCAACCTTGATACCTTTCCATTTCGATTTCGAAAGTTATGTTCAGGTCTTCACTGAAAGACCTTTTGCTTTGAATATATTGAACAGTACAATAGTGGCAGGTTCTGCTACTTTACTTTGTCTTGTGATAGGTTCAATTGCGGCATATGCGATAGCGCGATTGAAATTTGCGGGTAAAGTTGGAGTTATGATCTTGATACTCATGGTAAGCATGTTTCCGCAGGTATCAATTCTCGGAGCACTTTTTCAGATATTGAGATCTTTTAAACTTATAAACACGTATCCGGGTCTTATAATACCTTACATAGCCTTAACTTTACCACTTACAGTTTGGACTTTGCAAAACTTTTTCAGAGATATGCCCCATGAACTTGAAGAAGCGGCATACATAGATGGCAGTGGTAAATTCAACACTTTTTGGAGAATAGTACTTCCACTTGCAGTGCCTGGACTTGTGGCAACAGGGCTTTTGACCTTTATCTTTTCATGGAACGAATTTCTTTTTGCTTTAACCTTTGAGCAGATTCCGAACATGTACACCGTTCCGGTTGCGATATCGATGTTCACAGGATATTACGTTGTTCCATGGGGACAGATAATGGCGGCATCCGTCATAGTTACCGCACCTCTTGTTGTACTCGTTTTGATCTTCCAGAACAGGATAATAGCAGGTATGACGGCAGGGGCAGTGAAGGGATGAAATGGAAAACGAAAGATTTTCGAAAATAGTTGTCGGTGGGCTTGGTATTGTCATAAATTCAAAAGGAGAAGTACTTTTCATAAAGCAAAAAAATGGCCCTTATGCTGGTAACTGGCTTTTGCCGGGAGGCAGCGTTGAATACGGAGAAACCGCTTTGAATGCTGCAAAAAGAGAGATAATGGAAGAAACAGGCATAAAAGTCGAAGACGGTAAATTCATTGCCACCTATGAGATGATCGGAGAATGGAAAGCGGGAAAGTATCATATATTGATGATAACTTTTCTGTTTAAAAGCGATCTTGAGATACCCACGAATTTTAAAGGTCATAACGTTGACGGTATCGTATGGGCAAATCCTCAAAATATATCACTTCATCCAACAGATATGTTAATACTCAAAGATGCGGGACTGCTTCAAATTTCAGATGAGAAAATCAAATCTTCCCTAAGAAACGCATCGATAACTATGAATTCTTACAAATAAGATCCCTATGCTTTTAAGCCATAGGGATCTTGGTTAATGAAGTAAATGAACTTTTAACGCTCTTTTGAGCAAGAATTCTCCCACTTCTATAAGTGGTGGGAGCATGTCACCTTTTCTGCTTATTGTTTTACAGCACTCCACGTCCCATTTAACTGGCCACCGGAATATGTTATCGTAAAATTGCCACCCATGTGAGTTGAATCACTTATTGTACCTGTAAAAGAAATGGTTGCTCCAGAAGATGAGTATGAAAATTGAACGTTGTTGCCATTAACGGTTCCGGTGAAAGTAAAACCGTCTTCGCTGTCATAAACCGTGATTGCATTTCCATTTTGATTTATCGTCATGGTTAAATTAGTCGGAGCTTGACCTGAATATGTAACTGTCACCAGCCATGTGCCTGTTAGATTATAAGACTGAAGTAAAAAACAACTTGAAAGCACGACAACGAGTAACACAAAAAACGCTGAAAGTGCAAATACTTTCTTCATTTTAACCCTTTTTAAGCAAGAATTCTCCCACTTCTATAAGTGGTGAGATGAATTGCTCTTTGATTTGTGTTAGAATGGAATCAGATAGAATCATTCGTCAGCATGTATTACCATCTTGTCTTGATAA
>JAJYYZ010000057.1 GCA_021800445.1 bacterium
CGATTTATATGATTTAAAGCGTAATATAGTTAAATGTGCTAATAAACTCTTCAAAATTCAAGAAAAAAAGAAAACGGAAAGGAGGCATCTCGATTCCGTCAGATTCTAAATGTAGATTTTATTTTGAGGCATCACGTAGGTCAAATTGACTTAAGTTCTATGAATCATACTTTTTATGAAAGTAAATCAAAGCACACTACGCTGACTTTATTTTTCCAATTCGATGAATTTAACACAGGACTTTTGTGATAAATTGAGATTTATGTTAAATTTTCTGTGAGAGTGGAATCACATTAAGTAAAAATGCTACAACAGTATTCAGAATATAAGTTTTTAGGAATTCACTTTTACACATGATTTTTTATGATAGGGTAGCATTATGAACATTAAATATTTAAAGTAACTTCCATTCCAAGTTTCGAAATAATTTTAGATACCAAATCTATACGAGGATTAACCTTTCCAGATTCAATTTGGGATATTTTTTGCTGACTTAAACCGACTTTTTCCGCTATTTCTTTCTGGGTAAGATGATTTTTCATTCTGTATTCAATTAGAACTTCTATGAACTTGTATTTAAGTTCAAGAGAATCATAAACATCTTTAATTTCTGGATGATTTTTTAAAACACGTTCTTTTTCGATATTGAACGAATACAACATAGCTTTACTTTTTTTCATATATCTATTTCTCCTTTCTTTATAAGATTTATATATCGTTTCATTTTTTTATAAGCCAGATCAATCATATTTGGACTCAATTTTTGTGATTTTTTGACAGCAGAATACAACAAAATGCCAACTTTTCCTTTGTAAATAAAATAGAATATTCTGTACTGCACAATAGTAACTATTCTGAGTTCCTTGAGAACACATCCTTCATACTTGTAATCGTTGAAAGTTTTAGAATAAGGTTCCTCAAGATTATTCCCGAAATGTTCGAGTAATTCTATAGTTCTCACAATCTCGGCGTACATTACTTTATCTTCTTTTCTTGAACTTTCAGATAAATTCGTAAGTTTTTTATGAAATGTCTTATCGTAAAAGATCTTTATTCTCATAGTTTTATTATACACTGTTTTCAATGTATAAAAGAGAAAGGGCATAATAATCTTTGTGAAAATAAATTGAGAGAAAAACAAAAAGTTGTGTGAAAGTTAGACATATAAAAAATAGTCAGCGAAAATGCTCAAAAAATTCGGTGTTCTTGATCAAAATTTCCGGTGCTGACATTTTATTCGGTAAGATTAAATTGATCCAAACTTGTCCAAAAGCTGAGATAATTTTATAGAAATAGAAGGGAAAAATTTCAACATCCTACAAATGTTACATTTGAGCTTTTTTTAATATGTTTTTAGCTTCCTCTATTATGCCATTTTTCGATTTCATATCTTTCTCTATAAGACGATTTACATATTCAGTTAAGCTTACTCCTTCTATGCGACTTATAAGGTGCAAATACTCAAAGTTGGATTCAGAAAAAGCCATGTTAACTCTGGGAAGTTTTTTCCCTTTTCTACCTTGTGTACTGTGTGATATTGGTACTTCATGTACTTCTTGTACGTTTTGCGCTTCATCTTCATTTTGTGTATTTATAAAGGCCAGGACTGGATTATTGCTTTTAAAATTTTTTTTAATCATCTTTATCATTCCTTTCTAGAAATTCATTTATGAAAGATAAATAGTCTTTACTAACATTACTTTTAAATGAATAAGTAAATATATCTCTTTGACTTGCTTGTGCCTCTTTAATTACTACACCTTCTCTAATAATTGTTTTATATACAAACGTGTTAATCTGTCTTGCTATATCTCCTATTAATTCAAACATATCTCTACTTAAAATTGTCCTTGAATTATGTCTTGTTAAGAGTATTCCTTTTATTTTCAAATTTGGATTGCAATATTTCTTAACAGCATTTATAGTATCATAAAGATCTCCTATACCCTGTAAACTATATATTTCAGCTTGTGCAGGTATAATAAGGTTATCGCTTGCAGTCAGAGCATTAACAGTTAGTATTCCTAATGCTGGGGGAGTATCTATAACTATAAAATCATATTCTTCTTTTACTGTTTCTAATGCCTCTTTGAGTTTATATTCTTTACCTGTAGATATTAATTCTAAATCTAACTTTATCAATTGCTTATTAGATGGAATAATGTCACCATTTGGTGTATTTACTATTGTATCTTTTACATGAGCTTTTCTCGTTAAAAGTTCATATGCAGTACTTGTTGTACTTGTTATACCTACTGTGTATGTTGTGTTTCCTTGAGGATCTATATCTATTAGTAATACTCTATATCCCTTAAGATGTAACCCTGCCCATAATGCTTGAGCTGTTGTACTTTTTCCAACACCACCTTTTTGATTTGCTAAGCTTATTGTCCAACCCATTTGTTTTCAACTTCTTTCTTGTGTATATTATACATGTTGTGTATTAAGTACTTATTGTACTTATTATATTCCTTCTTTTTTGTAAAGTCAATTTTTTATCATTACTGTATTTTTTAAGATCAAAACGATCCACACCGCTCACAGAAATTGATCCACTATCTTGAATAAACCTTTCTGGAAACCGAGATAATATTTCCTATAACGGAGAAAATTACAAAAGGAGGCAAGTAACAAAGAAATAATTGAGCGGATTACTTTTAATGAGCACAGTGGATCATTCTTTGTTTGATCACCTAAAAGATCAAGAATTCTAAGGAATTATTAAAGTTTTTTTGATTTTATTATTTCATCAAATTGTTCTTTTTTTTGTTCTATTTCTTCTGCAGCGTTTTGTTCAAGACGATGCTTCAGATCAGCTAACCTATCTTTCAATGCCTTATTTTCTTCAATTATTTTTGTCGTTATTAGCCTTTCAACTTCAAACTTTAACGAAAAATCTTGCAATCCAGGTTCTTTTTCCAAAGCTTTAGGTTTAAACTCATTCCAAAGTTCTTCCTGTTGTTCTTTGGTTAATGAATCCATATATGATTTGTAAATTCTCTTTTCTTCTCCGAAAATATGAGATTCAATATCATGCTGTTGCCTTTTTTTTATTTGTTCAAGTTCATTTTGCATCCGCTGTGTTAGTTGCTCTATTTTCATTTTGTTTTCCAATTCTGATCTTTCAGCACTTGCGTAATCATTATCAGCAGCTTTTTTCAAATATGCAAGATAGTTCTTAGTATTATGATTATTTGTGTACTCAATTTGATTTGTTATATAATCTTCTTTGTAATTTTGCAAAAGGTTCAAAAGCGTTTGCTCAGCATTTTTAGTTCTTTCTTTCTCCGGAAGCAATAAAATAAGTTTCCCTATTATTTCTTTGTGATCTGGATGGTTTATTAAATCAAGATCAACCTGCTTTTGAAGTTGCAGTGTATTTGAGTTACATTCTTTTTCTGTTTTTTCCTCTTGCTGTTGATCTTTTCTGGGAGAATTTTCTAAAACAGAAACGGCCTCATGTTTATTTTTCAAAACAAATCTTATTTTAGTAAATTTATGACCTTCTTTTATTGCTTCCCATTCGAAAGCCATTGGTGTATCGTTAAGTTCACGTTGAGCTATATCCAAAACATATCTACGAAGTTCAACAAATTGCTTTAATTCATTTTCTTCTATGCCAAGTTTTAATCTTAAATCACTAATATCAAAACTTCTTTCACCTAAGAAAGCATATTGCTTAAGCAATTGGTAAATTCGTATAGAATATTTAGATTTAAATGGCTTAAATTCTTTTAATTGAAATTTTGTAAATTCTTGCTTTATTTTTAATAAGAAAGGTTTTATTTTCTGATTAAATTCAACATACAAAACACCATCTTCATATTCCATTACAGAAAATAAGGGATATTCCATCCATCTTTTTCTTGCTTTATCCTCAATGAACAAAGTCTTTTTAACAAGTCGACGTGCAACTTTCTTAACGTCGTCATAGATGTTTTTCCCCTTAATATTTAAAATATCTCTTAAAGCATTAGCATTAATAAAATATTTCTTGAGTTCTTCATCATCTTTTCCTATTAAAGAAACCAATGCAAGAAACAATTTTTGTTCATTAAGAGACATAATATATCGTGCTTCAACTAGAGCATTGTCTAAAACAACCATATTTTTATCCTCAACTTTTGTAACAGGGTACAATGTTTCATCTTTATTCATCATATGGAATGTCCCTCCTTAAAAAACATTATACCAAATAAAAAAGAGGTAATCAAGTACAAAACTCTTTTTTAGTATTTCAAAAACTCTTTTTTAGTATTCCAAAAACTCTTTTTTAGTATTCCAAAAACTCTTTTTTAGTATTCCAAAAACTCTTTTTTAGTATTCCAAAAACTCTTTTTTTCTCATTTTTTTTTCTTATTTCAAGCCATTCGCGGACGCCGAAAGAGCCCCCCGAAAACTATTTAAAACTACTTAAAATATATAAAACAACAACAAAACCGAGAAGAAAGAAAGAACCAAAGAAAGAACTAAAAAAAAAAAAAGAAGTCAGTTGTTGTTTCATAAGAATAATAAAATACAAAAACACAAAACAAATACATCAATCAAAAACAACCATCTATGATGAGTATTTAACATTCTCATCTCAGGTATAATGGTAATGATAAGATACACAAAAGAGGCAAAGAATTTGATCAAAAGACAGTGGGATGACCAGGACAATGTCATTATAGTTTCAGGCATCAAGAACAAAGAAACGGCAATCAGATATGGCCTGTATGTGTGCAAAAACAAAAAATCTTTCAGGCCTTCAAAATACATCGCTTTCTACGATAGAGGCATTATAGGGTCTATGGCCCAGATTATTGCCGTCTTTGACGGCGTTGATTTCGCACATGATCTTTACCCTGGATCCCAAACATCTTTCGGACGGTATGTCAAGCTTAAATCGGATGACCCAAAACACGGGAATTTCAGGGATATTCTCGGAATAGATGATCACAGAAAAACTGTCTTTATCCTTGGCAAAGTAAGGTCTTTCGGGCCTATCAAAAACGATTTAAAGGATAAAAACGGCAAAAAATCTCATTTCGTGTACGGCCAGCCAAGGTACACGACTTTAAAGCTGATCCTCTCATCTTCGTTTACATCTCAGCTTGCGGGCAGATCAGACAAGGTTAACGAAACCGTATATGCAGTTCAGCCTTCGGATGGCGAAATAAAGCCTACGTATGAGCAGGAGGATATAATAAAAAGATTCGGAGGCGGGAAGAATCTGCTTATACGCGCTTTCGCGGGCACGGGAAAGACATCCACGCTCAGGATGATAGCTCAGGCCTATCCAAAAAGAAGATTTTTGTACATCGTCTTTAACAGGGCCGCCGCGGAAGACGCAAGAAAACATTTCGGCAGCAATGTAAATGTCAGGACGCTCCACTCTCTTGCTTTCGGATTTATGGCGAATCGCATGGACATGTCTAATCTCGTGAGCAACTATCGAATACCCACGATAGCGGATATCCTCGGCGTAAATTACGATTACGCAAGATCCGTCAGGATCATCTTCGATGAATTCTGCTACGGCAGCAGAATGGAAATAGAGGATATCGATTTGGATGTTTTCGACAGCATGGAATTATCTTCGCTCGTTAAGACCGGCGCCGTGAGTCTGGGAAAGGCTTTAAGGTATGCATGGCAATTTTATCAGAAGATGGAAGCGGGAAAGATTCCCGTCACACATAATTTCTACCTTAAACAGTTCCAGCGTCTCGGGATAGCCGACAGCGTGCAATATGACGCGATTCTTCTGGACGAAGCACAGGACAGCAATCTTATCACGTACGATATCGTCAACAGGATGAAAGGCCAGAAGGTCGTCATAGGAGACAGACATCAAAAGATTTACGGATTCAGAAACAGCCTTGACATCTCGGGCAGGTTCCTTTCGGATAAAGCCGAAGAAATGCCGCTGACGTACTCGTTCAGGTTTCACGAAGGAATAGCGTCTCTTGCCAACAATCTGCTTTCCGCCTTCAAGGAAGAAAGCACAAAAATACACGGCACGGCTCCTCACAAAGAGGTGCTGAATCATGCCATCATAACAAGGACAAATGCGAAGATCGTCGAGGTCATCGAAGAAATTATGAAAAACACAAACTGGAAAACAGTCCGCGATCCGAAAGAACTTTTTAAACTTCCGCTGTCCATTACCAAACTATTCACAAACAAAAGGATAGATTATGCGGTGCCATCCGAACTGTTTTTCCTTGAACGATTCAAAAATACAGACGATCTTGAAAATTATGCAAAGCATATGAATGACATAGAGCTGATGTCCGCGATAAGCATAGCAAAGCACAAATCGTCTGTCATAGAGAAGTGTTTCCGGAAAGCCATAGAACAGTTCAGCCTGAAAGATGCGGATTTGTATCTGACGACGGCGCATACATCCAAAGGGCTTGAGTGGGATGGAGTATACCTTTCGGATGATTATCCGAATATCCTCAAAGAAATAGGAAAAGCGGGAGGCATTCCAAGATTCATCTACATGCAAAACAAAGGGACTTCACGTGACATAGGACAGATAGTCGAGGAAATAAACTTGCTTTATGTGGCCGTGACACGGGCCCGCGAACGCGCAGATCTCAGAGATATCGAAGACGGTGATACGCTTTTCGGCGGAAATATGAGAAAGATCATCGAAAAGACAGAACAAAATACGATCAGCCCGCCAGACGCTCACAGAGGCCCAAAATAGAGGTGCTTTCGGTTTTGTGTATAAATTGTTTTCACCCTTAATCGTGCAGCCACGACGTTGTATGACGCGTATACGGGCATATCTTTGTCAGAGACCTAAGCTTATCTGCTCTTCGATGTATTTCCAGAGGCTATGCTCCACTTCGAATACCCACAAAGATTCCGGCACTTCTATGAACAAAAGCAGCGGTGTGACAAGAAGTCATTCTACTGCGACTATGCCAAGGTCTTTCAGCCATGCGGCAACTCCTATCCTTTAAGTATACAAAAGACTAAGAGAGAGGGGAAAGAATCCAAGATTGGCTTTGGTTGCAGTTGCGAGAAAGGCACTTGAGATAATCTTTCATATTCTGAAAACAGACGAAGAATATGTCCCATTAACCTCTTGACTTTTTAGGTGATCACCTTTAAATTTCGAATATCATTGACGGTACCCGTGAAATTGTATAAATTTCCATATTAACTGAATTTCCATTAACACTTCCTATCAACTGTAAAAATCGAATGATTATTCAATATTTTGTTTAACATATAGCAGTATTGGCTTCACTTTGAAATGGCCTGCTAAACCGAAAGCATCATTTTTAACAACGGCAACGGACAAAAGATCGTATTTTTTGCAAAGTCTAAGCACATCTTGAATATCCGCTTTTACCTTCACTCTATTTGCAAGTTTCGTCGCAAATGCATCTGCAATGGCAGCATTCTTATGACCAACTACAACCGCATCTGCCTTACCAAAACTCAACGAATGACCTACGGTGCCGGAAGAGGTGCAAACACCGCATGGAAGAAATTCGAAAGGAATTTCAAGTGCCAATTTCATTGATAACGGTGAATTGCCGGCATAAATTGCGACATCGAGCGAATGTTTCGCACTCAAAAAGATATCTCCACCATTTTCTATTATCACGTCGTCAGGTTGATATGCTTTCAAAAGTCTAAAGCCAATTTCCTGGGCTATTGCTCCTGCGACGGCAGCCATAGGACCGACCATCGCCTGTTTTCCTGCCTTCATCATCTCTTTTACGATATTAGGAGCATTTTCGTCAAATTCAACAGGCACGAGAGAAGTCATGAAATTTGGATTTTTGATTATGTAAGTTTCTAAATCCGATCTAAGTGCCTTTACAAGATCCAACACGAATTTTTCCATTCCGCTGCGATAAGGCTTAACGCCTATCCAGAGATCTGTTTCTTTGACCGATACGACAAAATTATCCAACGCTTTTGAATGGATATTTCTGTAAAATCTGTAGGTCATAATGGCGGAAGTTTAACTCCAACTGGACAGACATCCGAGCATATACCGCAATTTGTACAGAGTTTTGAATCGAATTTGAGTTCATCATCGACAATTTTCAGCGCATTTGTAGGACAAAACCCTGTGCACATGCCACAATTAACACAAGCATTGTATTTTAAATAACTTGCATTTCCGCCTTTTATTTTCAACTTTTTGTACTCTTCAATTTGAGCAAAAGGCTGTGGCCGCACAAGTGTAAGATGGTCATTTTTGATCATTTCCTTAAGTTTTAGAGCAATCTTTCTTGCCACCGGAAGACTCGAGATCATCGATGCCGGTACTTTTTTACCCTTTATTTCGACATAACCGCTTTGAAGAGAACGGTAATCGATCTTCTTAACTATCTCTCTTCCATCGCTTCCGTAATCCACGATATTCGTTAAGATATCTTCGTTTGCCGTGCAAAGATGGTATACCATATCTTCATCAAGGACGGGTATAGGAATTCCTATGCCAACGTAAAGAGTGACACCGTAATTCTTAAAGTAAGCAGCCCTTACAAATTCAGCATTCATTTGCTTTGCATTACCAATAATTGCCAGCGTTGCGGCAGGTCCGATGGGAATTCCACGATCGTTCTTTTCAACATCTGTGTTAAATTGTGTACCATTCCATGCTATATACCCAATCGTTCCTCCTATGAAAACACGAGTACCTATACCTATAGTTCTCAATTGAGGATCTTTGATCAAAGGACTAAGTTCTCCGGAAGTCGTGTAAGTGACATTTCTGTAATCTGAAAGGAGTTTCCCCATGTACGTGTATATGGTTTTATTTGATCCGTTTGTAGCGGCATCATAGTTTTGATAAGCGTTTCTTGGGTTAAAAAGATAAAATTCATTAATTGTGTGCTTATTTACAAGAGTTTTTATTTCTTTTCTCGGATAACAATCCGTCCCTTTCCCGTAGGCTTCGAGTTTGACATCGTTTCCTCTTATGATCTGTTCTATGACATGTGCTCCCCCGTAGGTTATGTCATTTTCGGATTCTTCGGAGGCACCTATGTAACCATCCACGGCTGCAAGGCCACCGTAAACTTCAACGTTGTTCAATTTGATCTTTTCCATGCGCATAGGAGGATTCGTATGACCGAAATTTATGAAAGCACCGCTTGAACACATCGGACTGAAAGTGCCGGTTGTTACAACGTCTATCTTCTCGGCAATTTCTTTGACGGAAATCTCTTTTGACATCTTCACAATTTCTTCAGCGGTAACGACTACACCTTCACCTTTGAGAATTTTTTCGTTGATCTCCTCGTAACTTTTCATAAAATCACCTCCAAAATAAAAAGGGCACTTTCAAATGAAAGTGCCCTTGATTTATCAAAATGCGAGATTATCCCGCACGAAAATCTCGGGCATCACCGCACATCATCATAGAATTCACAAAATCTAACTTATGAACCTTCAAAAAGATCACCTGCTGCACTTTGATCGGATATAACCTGAAGCGATAAGCCTTATACTTTATAATCTTTATCACCTTGGCTTTCAATACACTTGCGCATCATCTCTATTTTATACTCAACCAAGTTTAAATTCCGAATCTTTGACGCTGTCGTAGAGTTCTATAAGTTTTTTTAATTCTTCATCCGATAACCTTTGTTGTTTTGGTATCATAATTCTATTTTACACATGTTTCAGTATAGATAGATCTCATACGGTAATAGTTCATTCAACGCTGTCTTTGAGATTTTTGCCGGCGTGAAATTTCGGTGCCTTCCTTGCTTTTATCTTGATCGTCTTTCCTGTCTTCGGATTGTGTCCGTTCCTCGCCGCCCTTTCGACTGAG
>JAJYYZ010000058.1 GCA_021800445.1 bacterium
AAAGATCACCTCCTGCGCTTTGTCCGGATATAACCTGAAGCGATAAGCCTTATGCTTTATAATCTTTATCACCTTGACTTTCAATACACTTGAGCATCATCTATATTTATTTATCAAGACAAGATGGTAATACATGCTGACGAATGATTCTATCTGATTCTATTCTAACACAAATCAAAGAGCAATTCATCTCACCACTTATAGAAGTGGGAGAATTCTTGCTTAAAAAAACGTTAAAATAATCCCGTTATTTGACCGTCGTCATCGACATCTATGTTTATCGCAGCCGGTTCTTTTGGAAGTCCTGGCATTGTCATTATCTCGCCGGCTATCGGTACTATGAAACCCGCGCCTGCAGATAACTTCACCTCTCGTATCGTAAAGGTGTATCCGGATGGTGCTCCTGCAACTTTTGGATCGTCGGAAAGTGATGATTGGGTTTTTGCCATTATAACGGGAAGGTTGCCGTATCCTGATTTTTCAATTTTTCTGATATCCGAAAGCGCAGTTGGAGCATATTCAACCTTTCCTGCCCTGTAAATTTCTCTGGCAAGCGTTTCGATTTTCGTTTTTATCGGCATTTCCCAATCGTATATCCTGTGGAAGGTGTTCTTGTCTTTTTCTATGGATTCGATGACCTCTTTCGCAAGTGCTTCCGTTCCAATTCCGCCCTTTTCAAAACCTTCGCTTAAGGCAAATCTGACTCCCATCTTTTTAACCTCATCTTCGACCGTTTTGATTTCGATTAGAGAATCTGTCGGGAATTTATTTATGGCAACGACGACAGGCAGACCGAATTTTTTGATGTTTTCGATGTGAACTTTGAGATTTTTCATACCTTTTTTGAGGGCTTCGATGTTTTCGTTTTTAAGGTTTTTCTTGTCCTCGCCGCCATGCATTTTCAGTGCCCTTACGCTTGCAACAAGCACAACGGTGTCTGGTTTTAAATTCGCATATCTTGAAACGGTGTCAAAGAATTTTTCCGCTCCGAGATCGGCGGCGAAACCTGTTTCCGTTATGACGTAATCTGCCAGTTTGAGTGCCATCTTTGTTGCTATTATGGAGTTAGTACCATGCGCTATGTTGGCAAATGGTCCACCGTGAACTATAACAGGTGTATTTTCAGTCGTTTGAACGAGGTTAGGATTGATGGCATCCTTAAGCAGAGCCGTCATGGCTCCTTGCGCGTGAAGATCTCCGGCCGTAACGTATTTCCCATCTACCGTTTCACCTATGACTATTTTTGAAAGCTTTTCTTTAAGATCTGTTATGCTTTCTGCAAGACACAATATTGCCATTATTTCAGACGCAGCCGTTATGACATATCCTGTTTCTCGGGGAAATCCATTTGAATGACCTCCAAGCGCAACGACAATTTCTCTCAATGCTCTGTCATTCATGTCGACAGCCCGGGGCCATTTCACATCGCGCACATCGATGTTAAGTGAGTTTCCATTGTGAATATGAGAATCTATCATCGCAGCGAGCAAGTTATGGGCAGCCGTAACGGCATGAAGATCGCCGGTAAAATGAAGATTTATCTCTTCCATCGGCAAGGCCTGTGCTTTTCCGCCACCAGTCGCGCCACCTTTTACCCCAAAAACAGGGCCCAATGAAGGTTCTCTCAAGGTTACGATTGATTTTTTTCCTATTCTGTTCATTCCCAGAGATAACCCGATGCTTGTCGTTGTTTTTCCCTCTCCGGCCGGAGTGGGCGTTATGGCAGTTACTATTATGAGTTTACCATCTGTTTTGTTTTTGATCGTTTTTAACATTTGATGAGGAATTTTTGCCATGAATCTTCCATAAGGTATAAGTTGATCTTCCTCAATTCCGATCTTTTTAGCAATTTCCGTGATTGGTTTCATGGCAACTTTTTTGACTCCTGTTTCTTCCATCTTTTCTTCCTCCTCTTCTTTGTTTTTATTTGAATTTTTGTGCAGAAATAAAATTTTATTTTTATTTGCGGAATTTTTTGCTATTCTGTCGAGCACGCCGTTTATGAATTTTCGATCCCCATCTGTTCCAAATTCTTTCGCGATCTCAATTGCTTCGTCGATCGAAACCTCTATCGGAATGTCATCTTCAAAAAGTAACTCGTAAACACCCAGTCTGAGTATGTCCTTCGATACAAGCGGAAGTCTGTCGATTGTCCAGCCGAGGATGTAATTTCTTATTGCGTTATCTATTTCGTCAAGTTTTGAAAAAAGATTCAACGTTAAATGCTCAACTTCTTTTTCAATAGAACCATTTATCTCTTCCATTTCACAGGTATTCTTTACAGCCTGAAGTGGAGAGAGAGCCTGAAATTCCATCTGATAAATCGATTTAAAGACCAATTCTCTCAAAAGTCTTCTGTGATATTTTTCAGTCACGCCTTACTTTTTGTTTTCCTCTTTCTCGTCGATCTCTTCTGAAGATTCCTTTCCCTTGACTGATAAAACATCTTCAACGTAAACGTTGACGCTTACGACCTTCAAGCCTGTTATGCTTTCAACTTCTCTCTTTATCGCCTGCTGAATCTGTGAAGTGACATCGGTTATTTTTTCTCCATATTTGATTCTGATTTTGACGGATATGGAAACGCTGTTGTCATCAGGCCTGTCTATCGTAACTTGCTTTCTGTAATACTTGTAATCTCTTGACTTTTGAGTTATTTCTTTTCCTTCTTGCTTTGCGAGTGTCAATATAACGACATTGCTTATAACCTGATCCGATATCTCTATTTTCCCTCTGTTTGACTGATTATTCACGTTTTCATGCTCGCTCAATGTAATCACCTGTCCTTGTATCAATTTTTACCTTTTCTCCTTTGTTAACGAAAAAAGGTATGTTGATCTTCAAACCCGTTTCAAGAATAGCGGGTTTACCGCTACCGGCAACCGTATCGCCTTTAAAACCAGGATCCGTTTCAACAATCTCGAGCACAACAGTCGTTGGTAAAAGCACTCCTATGACGTTTTCATCGTGAAAAAGCAAATTCACTTCCATGTTTTCTTTCATGTATTTTATTTCGTCTTCGAGATCTGCAAGTGGGAGAGAATACTGTTCGTAGTTATCGTTTGCCATGAAATAGGCAAAGTTATCATCCTTGTAAAGGTATTGGGATGCCTTTAAAGTTAGGGTGGCTTCCTCAATTTGGTCTCCACTTTTGAAGGTTTTATCCTGCACAAGACCTGTAAGCACGTCTTTTATGCGTGTTCTTACAACGGCGCTATGGCCTCTCCCCATTTTGTGCATCTCAAAATCCACAACGGTGTAAATCTTTCCGTCTATAATTACATGCATTCCTTTTCTAAGATCTGTTACGTCGATCAAAGGCACAACCTCCCTTATATAACTGTAAATTCTTTTTTGAAGTTAGATAAAACTTCATGTCCGTTTTCAGTAAGCAAAACGTCATCTTCTATTCTTATTCCAAACTCACCCGGAATGTAAACACCTGGTTCAAAAGTTACAACTGCCATATCATTTATGGGCTTATCATATCTTTTGTTAAGAAATGGGGATTCATGAACATCCATTCCAAGACCATGGCCGAGACCATGGCCGAAATACCCATCAAGTTGCTTTTCTTTGAGAAAATCACGTGCAACACCGTCTATTTCTTTACCCTTCATTCCTGATTTTGCGCTTTCTATCGCTTTAAGTTGAGCACCAAGCACTGCCAAATAGGCATCTAAAGCCTTTTGGGGCACTTTTCCTATCCCAAAAGTCCTTGTTATATCGCTGCAATATCCATCCACGAGTGCACCGAAATCAACCACAACCATCTCTCCTTTTTCCATCTTTTTATCCGATGCGAGACCATGCGGAAGGGCACCTCTGTATCCAGAGGCCACAATCGTCTCAAAAGACGGTTTTTGTGCACCATGCATTTCCATCTCGTAGCCGAGTAACGAAGAAAATTCCCTTTCCGTCATCCCAACATGAAATTTTTCAAGAGTCTTTTTAAGGGCATTCTGCGCAACTTCTATGGCCCTTTTTATCTTTTCAACTTCTTCTCGATCTTTTACCGCTCGAATGGCATAAAGATCTTCTTCGACATTCTGGAGTTTCAGATCATTTGACACATCCGCGTACCACGAATAAAAAAACTTAGTGCCTTCTATTCCGACAGTTTTTCCTTTCAGAATTTCCAAAGCCCTTTCGGTCAAAGAAGAATTTTCAACTTTGACCATTTCAAAGTCCGATTCCTGAGCGGCCTGTGTGTAAAATCTTGAATCAACAAGTAAATATCTTTCTTTCTCTCCAACTATCACACAACCAGTATCTCCGGTGAATCCACTTAAATATCTTACCGTCGTGTTTGACCCTTCAGAGGTTATTGAAAGAAAATAATCTATCCCTTTATCTTTAAGTTTGCGGTAAAGTTTTGAACTTCTCTCATTAATAGGCACTTGAATCTTCCTCCAATCATTTTTAAATTATATCACATATTTCAGGAGGGTAAATTAGCACTTTCTGATTCAACTATGTTTATGGCAAAATCCGGACATAAGTTGGCGCATTGCATACAACCTATGCATTTATCGTTGTTTTCAATTTTTGGTGCTTCGAGTTCACCTTTTACTATCGCATGCGTTGGACATATCCAGTAACATATGCCACATGACTTACAAAATTTGAAATCTATGTTAATTTCAAAGTTTTTTTTAGCCATACTGCCTCCTCACAGAAAATGAAGGGCACCTTAAAGTGCCCCTCTTTTTCATTTGCTCTTTTTGGATCTTTTGGCCTTTAATTCCAGCGTTGACTGGGCTGCGGCGAGTCTTGCAATTGGTACCCTGTAAGGAGAACAACTCACGTAGTCAATTCCTATTTCATCGACGATTCTTATCGAATCAGGATCACCACCGTGTTCACCGCATATTCCGACTTCCAGTTTTGGATTTGACTTCTTTCCTTTTTTCGTCCCTATCTTTACAAGTTCTCCGACTCCGTCTTTGTCGAGTGTCTTGAATGGATCAACGGGAATTATGCCTTTTTCAAGATAATCGTTCAAAAATTTACCACTGTCATCACGACTGTATCCGAAAGTTGTTTGTGTAAGGTCGTTGGTTCCAAATGAGAAGAAATGCGCCTCTTTGGCAATTTGATCCGCGGTAACCGCTGCCCTTGGTATCTCGATCATCGTACCGACCAGGTAAGTCAATTTAATTCCGCTTTTTTTGATCAACTCATCGGCTGTTTTTATTATAATTTCTTTAAGAAACTTGAGTTCATTTACGTGACCAACGAGTGGCACCATTATCTCAGGAATAACGTTTATTTTTTCTTCTTTTATGAGTTCGATCGCGGCTTGAATTATGGCTTTGACCTGCATCGTTGGTATTTCAGGGTAAGTTATTTCAAGTCTGCAACCTCTGTGGCCAAGCATCGGGTTGAATTCCTTCAAAGCGGCTGCCCTTTCCGAGATCTGTTCATAACTTAACCCCATATCTTTCGCCAATTGCCTTAACGTTTCTTCATCTTGCGGCAAAAATTCATGCAAAGGTGGATCTATAAGCCTTATCGTGACAGGCTTTCCATCCATTTCTCTGAAAATTGACTTGAAATCTTCTTTTTGCATCGGCATTATTTTGTCAAGTGCTCTTTCTCTTTGTTCCGTGGTGTTGGAGAAGATCATCTGTCTGACTGCCGGTATTCTGTCATTGGCAAAAAACATACGTTCTGTTCTGCAGAGTCCTATACCTTCAGCACCAAAACCTCTCGCGACTTTCGCATCCGTTGGCGTGTTTGCATTTGTTCTAATGCCAAGTCTTCTGATCTGATCTGCCCATTTAAGCAACGTTGCGAGGTCTCCTTCAAGTCCTTCGGGTTTTATGGTTTTTATCTGACCCAAGAAGACTTCTCCGGTTGACCCGTCTATCGATAACCAGTCTCCTTCTCTGACTGTGGTGCTATTTACGGTGAAAATCTTGCGATTGTCATCTACGCTTATTGCTTCCGCACCGACAACGGCACATTTACCCATGCCTCTTGCCACAACGGCAGCGTGAGATGTCCTACCGCCTCTTGCGGTAAGAATACCTTCGGCGCCGGCCATACCTGCAACGTCTTCGGCAGAAGTTTCTGGTCTAACAAGAATAACAGGTTCTTTCTTTCCAAGATTTGCAGCCTTATCGGCATCAAAAACGACCTTACCGGTTGCGGCACCTGGCGAAGCGGCAAGGCCGGTTGTGATCATGCGTTTCTCTGAAATTGCCTTTTTCTTTTCGTTCATATCAAACATGGGATGTAAAAGTTGATCGACTTGATCCGTGGTAACACGCATGATGGCAGTTTTCTTGTCTATCAACTTTTCGTTAACCATATCAACTGCAACTTTTACCGCAGCACGCGGAGTTCTTTTTGCGCTCCTTGTCTGGAGCATGTAAAGTTTACCGTGCTCAACTGTAAATTCAACGTCTTGCATGTCTTTGTAATGTCTTTCAAGTATATCGAATATTCTGTAAAGTTCGTCGTAGGCTTCTTTGGAAACCTTTTTGAGTCCTTCGAGATCTTCAGGAGTTCTTATACCGGCAACGACGTCTTCACCCTGGGCATTTCTGAGAAATTCTCCGTACCTTCTTTTCTCTCCGGTAGATGGATCTCTTGTAAATGCGACTCCCGTTCCGCTATCGTCGCCCATATTTCCGAAGACCATCGAAACAACGCTGACAGCAGTCCCAAGCATCGAACCTTCAGGTATTTTGTTTATTCTTCTGTAATCTATCGCTCTTTTGTTCATCCATGAACCGAAAACCGCATCTATGGCTATCCAGAGTTGTTTAACAGGATCTTGCGGGAATTCTTTTCCTTCTTTTACGTACAATTTTTTGTAGTTCTCGACAAGTTGTTTCAATTCTTCCGTTTTCATTTCGGTGTCAAGTTTTATGCCTCGTTTTGCTTTTATACCTTCGATCTCTTTTTCAAATTTGTTGTGTTCTATACCCAGTGCCACATCGCCAAACATCTGTATGAATCTTCTGTAAGAATCGTAGGCAAATCTTTCGTTAGACGTCAATTTTGCAAGGCCAATGACCGTTTGATCGTTAAGACCGAGGTTGAGTATCGTATCCATCATGCCCGGCATTGAAACGGCTGCTCCGGATCTAACGGAAACGAGAAGAGGATTCTTTGAGTCTCCGAATTTTTTGCCTGTGGCCTTTTCAAGTGCCTTGAGATTTGATTCAACTTCGTTTTTTAATTCTTTTGGATATGTTTTTGAATGTTTGTAATAATAATCACATATTTCAGCGCTTATCGTGAAGCCCGCGGGAACGGATATACCTATTTTGACCATCTCGGCAAGATTTGCACCTTTTCCGCCGAGCGTGTTTTTCATGTCGGCACCGCCTTCTGCGGTACCATTTCCGAAGAAATAAACGTATTTCTTAGCCATCATACACCTCCGTTAAATAATCTTACTGAACGTTGTTTACAAGATGTTTTTTTGCTATCTCAACGTAAGAATTGAAAGCATCCATATCTTCAACCGCGAGTTGAGCGAGGATCTTTCTGTTAACGTTTACGCCTGCAAGATCAAGTCCATGCATAAAATCGCTGTATTTAAGTCCTGAATCCCTTGCGGCGATGTTTATTCTTGTTATCCACAAAGATCTCATAGAACGCTTTTTTTGTTTTCTGCCTATGTAAGCATTTATACCGGATTTCGTTACAGCCTCTTTAGCATATCTGTAATGTCTTCTTCTTGCACCAAGATGACCTTTGACGGCATTAAGTACTTTGTTATGTCGTTGCCTTTTGGTTATACCTCTTTTAACACGCATAATTCACATCTCCTTTGATCAAATGCCAAGAGTTCTTCTTGCTCTTTTTTTATCACTTTTGGAAACTTCTTTGTTGACATCGAGTCTTCTTTCCTGTGCGGCGGATTTGTGATAATTTTTGTGATTTCTTTTTGCAGATTCACGCATTATCTTATCAGATCCGGTTACATGATATCTTTTTGCCGCGCTCTTTCTAACCTTCATTTTTGATTTCATTTACGTTAACCTCCTTGGCGTAATTAACCTTTTTAGGTCTGAGACCCATTCTCATATCCCTACCTTCAAGCAAGGGTGGAGAATCTACTTCGGCCACATCCGCGAGATCTTTCGATATCCTTTCAAGAATTTCTTTTCCCTTCTCGGTAAAAGCCATTTCTCTTCCGCGAAACATTATGGTAATTCTCACTTTGTTTCCACTTTCTATGAAATTTCTCACATGTGAAAGTTTTGTTTGGTAATCATGTTCATCTATTTTGGGTCTGAATTTCATCTGCTTAAGCACATCGGAAACGTTTTTGGATTTCTTTTGTTTTTTACTTTGCTCGTACATGTACTTACCAAAATCCATTATCTTGCACACAGGTGGATTAGATCCCGAAGATACGAGTACAAGATCCATGCCGTATTCCGATGCTTTTTGAAGCGCTTCGGTGCGCTTCACGATACCGAGTTGAGAACCGTCAGGCCCTATCAACCTTACTGATGAATAGTGTATTTCTTCGTTCTTCAAAAATTCACTTTTCGGTATTATCATCACCTCTAAAATTAAAAATCGGGTGACCAAAAGCCACCCGTCTTAAAGACAGCAAATCCTTAAAACCTCTTCCCTTATTAAGGTAAAGGTGAGAAGCGGCGGCTTCTTCTTAGATCCCTTTAGGGATCGCCTGGTGGGCCATACAGGATTCGAACCTGCGGCCTACTGATTAAGAGTCAGTTGCTCTACCAGCTGAGCTAATGGCCCTTAGGCTTTATCTAATTTTACCAGAAAGTATTATATCACATATCTTTATTTTGTCAAATCAATTATGAACAGTGACGTGTAGCGCATGATCGGCAAATAGCACATGGCGAGTGCGGCTGAGAAATCGTGTTAACTCTAATGGGTGGAAGTCCCATCGAAATAATGCTTAACCAGCAGTTTCGTAGTTAGCCCTGAAGACATTCAGGTAACTGAATGTTTTAAGCGTAGGCAAACAAAGCGGTGGGCCGAAAACGATGAGTTGAAGTGATTGAGTCCCGAAAACGCCAAAGTTGGGAAAGGCCGATGAGTTTTGCTACTCACAAGGCAACATCGTTGAAAGCGAGAAGGTGAGTTTTCAATGGCACCCCGGGATCTGAGAACTCGGCACGTCATAATCGAGAGTTAACAGAAACTCAGGAGATCCTGTCTGTTCTCTGAATAGAGTATGCCTTACAAGTCTAAAAAGCGAGGAAGGCAAAAGACGGGCAGGAAGTCGGATAGTTGCGTAGTATCTAAGAACCGGCGTAATGGCCGCGGAGAGAAGGCAACTACATTAAGAGGACTTTGTAAGGGAAACAATTGCTTCACACAGAGGTGGGAAAACGATTGGAAACGAAACTTGCAAGGATAGCACAGATTGCGAAAGAAAAGCCGAAAGAGAAATTCACAAGTTTAGCGCACCTCATAAGCGAAGAAATGTTGCTTGAATGCCACAACGAACTGAAAGCAAATAAAGCGGCCGGTGTTGACGAGGTCACCAAAGCGGAATACGAAGAAAACCTTCAAGAAAACATTAAAAGGCTACACGAATCACTGAAGAACATGACCTACATTCCGCAACCAGTCAGACGGGTGTACATTCCCAAACCCGGCAAATCAGAACTAAGGCCTCTCGGAATACCGGCATATGAAGATAAGATAGTACAACTGGCAATAAGCAAGATACTCACAGCCATATTCGAGCAGGACTTCA
>JAJYYZ010000059.1 GCA_021800445.1 bacterium
GACAGAGACATAAACGCTGCGATAAATATAAAGCGTCAAGGATTACGCGTGATGAGTCATGAATTTGAGAACCGTGGGACACACGGGGATAGCTCGTTGATACTTAGCACAGGGGTGCTATTGAGCGAGAAGCCCCTACTTCTATAAGTGGTGGGAGTATGTCACTTTATGCCTTCAAGGTGGTAAAATTAAATATCAAATATCTTGCAAGATGAGGGGGTCAAATTTGCATGCTTGTAACGAATGTCAGAATTGTAACAAACGATGTTGAATCCGGAATGATCGAAAATGGCGCGATAGAAATAAAAGACGATGAAATAACAGACGTTGGCGAAAGGGAAGAAATCGAAAAAAAATACGGGAAGACAGAAAAAGAAATTTTAGATGGAAGAAGAGGGATTGTCTTACCCGGATTTGTAGATACATACGTTAATTTTGAATCCTTCATCTTTCCAGACTTTGGAATAGAAGAAAAAACAGGATTTCCGCCGGAAGATCTTAAAAGGAAAATTTACGATGTACTTCAGTCTTTTTTTGATGACAACGTTTTTTTCACGCTTGCCGAAAAGATTGCCATTGAGGGTTTAAGACATGGTATAACTTGTGTGATCGGATCAATAGATAGATATTTTCATAAAATAGAGGTCGACAAAAATCTTCAAATTATTTCTAAAATGCATCCATTCAAGTTTGGAGTCGGAGAAAGTGTCCAAACTCCGGAAGATCTGCAAAGGCTTATCAAATCCGGTGAAAAACCCAAGTACATTCCTTTGAACTCTATAACCAACTTTGACGAAAATTCTATAATAACGCTGAAAAATTTTTCCAAAGAGATCGATGCTTTCGTGGCCATATTGCTTTCTGACGAGCAAAAAGAAGAACAGGAAGCCTTTACAAAATACGGTATGTCAAACCTTGAAAGACTGAGACATCTCAATTTACTTGGTGAAAGGATGATAATAGTCAATGCACGTCATTTCACAGAAACAGATCTTGACGTTATGGCTGCTTCCGGCACATTAGCCGTTTACTGTACGAGACAAATGATGACACATGGAAGCCAATTTCCAAACATAGATGGGATGATGGGCAGAAGCATTAATGTTTCTTTGGGAACAGGTACGATACCAGACCTTTCAATTTTAATGGAGGCGCAAGTAACATTCCTTTTAAGAAAAATGCTCAAAGAAGGTGCCGATTTCGATTCTGTTTATCAAACTAAGAAAATGCTTCTTGAAAACAGTTATCGCCTTGGCACAAAACTTTTTGACAAACCAATGGGTAAAATAGCACCGGGATATGTTGCGGATCTTGCAATATATGACTGTGAATGCAATCTTGGAGATCAAAAACGTCCTATTTTGAGAAAGCTCATCTTCGATTTTCTAAGAGACGCAAAAATCTACATGACCATCGTCAATGGTACTGTTGCTTACGATTCAACTAAAGATTATGAAAACGACCTCGAAGATAGATTAGAAGAAATAAGAAATAAAGTGATATCCAACCTGCGCTGAAACCAAATAAAGGGTATGTGATAGTGGTGATAAAATGGCAGATTATTTTTTTTCTTACAAGAAAGATCAAGAGACAAAGTCACAACATGAAGATAACGAGGCGATCGAAGAGTTATTGCACGAGATCACTCATATGATAGCGATGGAAATATTGAACGAATTAAATGGCGATGTCACCACTCTGTCAAGACAGACGAAGAACGATTTTAAGCACATACTCGAAGAAGAAATATCGAAATTCGATTCAATAGAAGAAGTTAAGTATTTGGGTGAATACCTGATAGATATTTGGAGAAAAACTCATGAATTTTAAATGGAGGTATTTGAATGAGAAAGTACAACAAGTTTTTGTGGATAATGGTTGGTGTGCTTGTGGTTGTAATGATCGTTCAATTCGTTCTAACGACTAACAGAAAACCACCGTATCAGCAACTTTCTTACCAGGCAGAATATATTTTCAGTTACGCAACGCCCGTTGTGATAAACGACAGCGTGAAACTTTACTATTCGAACCCTTCCGATCTTCAGAAGGCAATCGATGAATTCAACAAATTGAGTCCACAAGACAAGTTCAAATCTTACCAACAGATGTTCCAAAAGCTTTCCAATTCGACGAAATTATCTTTTGTTCCGATAAGTTATGATTCCACAGCAACGATAATCAACGCCAATACGCTCCAATTCAATGAACATAGCGTTGTCGACGGAATAGTAACTGCCAAAGGATCAGAGTACGTCGTTTCCATGGGAAAAGTTGGAATGAAACTCGACAGCGGATCAGTTGTGACTTTAAAATTTCCCAATGGAAGCAAAATAATTTCTGTCAGTCCAACTCCGACAACTTTTGATAATTCGGTCTTAACATGGAATGGTCCTATGGACCTTTCTTTTCCGGAAGTGGTTTACACGAAATGAACTATTTTTAAATTCGTGCAATTGCAAATTTTGAAAGGGAGGAATTTTCATGCCAAGGAAAAAGAAAACAGACTATTCAGAAATGAAAAAGGCACTTGAGTTTGAATCTAAAAATGCCTGGAAAGATTTGAGTGAAAGAAAAGTTGATGAATTCTCCAAAGAATACGTTGATTTTATGTCAAAAGGAAGGACAGAACGTACCCTTTCAGAGGAAGCGATAAATCTTCTCGAGAAAAATGGCTATAAACCGATTGAAGACGTGAACTACAAAGACGAAGTAACGGCTTACTACCTTTACAGAGGTAAAACTTTGGCAATTTACAAAATCCCCAAAAAATTCAATGGCGGTCTTAACATCATAGCCTCTCACATAGACTCTCCGAGAATAGACTTTAAACCAAAGCCAATATACGAAGATTCAAACATGGCACTCGCAAAAACTCATTATTACGGAGGAATAAAAAAATATCAATGGTTTAACATACCACTTGCCATCATCGGAGTTGTGGCAAAAAGCGACGGTAGCGTTGTTAAGGTCAATGTCGGGAGTGATCCAAAAGATCCGGTTTTCGTTATAAGCGATCTGCTGCCGCACCTTGATAGAAATGAGAACAAAAAAGTTTCCGACATAACAGGAGAGATGTTGAATCTCATAATAGGTTCCAAACCTGTAACCTTCGACAAAATGGAAGAACCTTTGAAATTGAACGTTTTGAAAATATTGAATGAGAAATATGGAATAACGGAAGAAGATCTTTCAAGCGCGGAATTAGAAATAGTGCCATCTTTTGAACCAAGAGAAATAGGTTTTGACAGAAGCATGATAGGTGCTTACGGTCATGATGACAAGATATGCGCTTTTGCAAGTCTTAAGGCCATAATTGATAGTCCAAAAGTTTCAAGACCAACTGTGATACTTTTCTTTGACAAAGAAGAGATAGGAAGTTATGGCAGTACCGGTGCATCCCATCAATTCTGGATGTTGCCTTTGAAGAAAATTTTAAAGGCAAGGGGAATCGATCTTGAAGTATCTTTTGATGAGATGATAGAAGACACGGCGGTGCTTTCGTCAGATGTAAATGCCGCCCTCGACCCTACATTCAAAGATGTTTTTGAAGCAAACAATTCTGCCTTTCTTGGGAAAGGTGTGGTTGTTACAAAATATACCGGCTCCCGCGGCAAGGCTGGTTCAAGTGATGCCGATGCCGAATTCGTTGCAAAGATAAGAAAAGTTTTCAACGATAACAAAGTCGTCTGGCAAATCGGGGAACTCGGAAAGGTCGATGTGGGAGGCGGTGGCACTATAGCCTTGTTTTTTGCGGAGTACGGCATGCATGTGGTTGATGTCGGACCGGCGTTGCTTGGAATGCATTCACCCTTTGAAATAGTGTCAAAGGCCGATCTTTATCAAACATATCTTGCATATCTTGCATTCGTAAAAGATTACGTATAGTTATCATTAGAGCAACGGGTAACGAATGGCGCGTAATCCGTGAAAACAAAAGACGGATGTCATCCCTGACGGACTCGAGGATAACAGGCAACAGATGGTATGATGCTGGGAATCAATGATGTTTCTAAAGTCGATTGAATACACGTTGTGAATTTTAACCTCTTTTGTTATATAATCTCTTCGAGAGAATAACGAGAGAGGTTTTTTCATTGAAAAGTGAATGGAGGATTATCGAATCTGACGTTGAATTAGAACAAATTTTAAGTAAAAAATTTGGTATAAATTCTTTGCTTTCACACATACTGTCAAGTAGGGTCAAAAACGTTCAAGAAGCAGAAGAACTTTTGTTTCCCCAAAGAATAGTGCTCGGAAATCCCTATGAAATGACTGGAATGAAAGACGTCGTTGAAGAACTGATAAAAATAAGGGACAGGAAAGAAAGTTTGGTCGTCTACGGAGATTATGATGTCGACGGTGTAACCGGCACGGCCCTTTATTATCTGATATTGAAAAAATGGGGCTGGAATGTTGAATACCATATACCAAGCAGACTCGAGGATGGTTACGGTTTAAGCAAGGAAACCATAAAACGATTTGCAATCGAGGGAAAAAAGAACTTTTTAACCGTCGATTGTGGAATAACTTCAGTGGAAGAGATAGATTATGCGAATGCTTTTGGATGCAAAATTATAGTCACAGATCATCATGAACCAAAAGAAAAAATTCCTCACGCAACCGCGATAGTCAATCCAAAGTGTTCCGATGATCATTACCGTTTTAAAAGTTTTTCCGGAGTCGGCGTCGCTTACAAAGTTGTTGAAGCGATTAAAATGCGTCTTGGAGTAAACGACGATCTTGAAAATTATCTTGACATAGTGGCGCTGGGAACGATTGCCGATATAGTCCCTTTGGTTGGAGAGAACAGATATTTCGTTTACAAAGGCCTTCAATTGTTGTCGATGAAAAACAGAGTCGGAATTTCCGCACTGATGGAAGTTTCTAACGTTAATTTCGAAAATATAAAAACACACGATGTGGGTTTTAGAATAGCTCCCAAGATAAACGCTGTGGGACGGATAGACAATGCCGTTACAGCACTTCAACTCATAATTGAGGAGGATCCTAAAAAGGCCTTTAAATTTGCCGATGAACTTGTAAAGAAAAATCAGGAAAGACAGTTCATAGAAAACGAGATATACCAGGAAGCAATAGCGAATTTGGACAGTCTAAGTGATTTCGAAAATCTAAAAATTCTTGTCATAGATCACAAAAATTGGCATCCAGGAGTTATAGGAATCGTGGCATCGAGAATTCTATCGATGTATCACAAACCAACGTTGATGATAACCATAGATGGCGATACGGCGCGCGGATCGGCAAGAAGCGTTGAAGGGATCAACATAATCGATATTCTCGGTAAGACGAGGGATCTGCTCGATGAATTCGGCGGTCATAAAATGGCAGCAGGATTTTCTCTCAAAACAGACAAGATAGAACTTTTTAAGTCAAGAATAAACGAAATAATGGCCGATTACGATACCGATCTTCTCAAATCAGAATTGTTAATAGATGACGAAATAACCCTTGAAGAAGTTGATAACGGATCCATAGATAGTATTGAAAATTTAAAACCATTTGGAAATGGAAATCCAGAACCTGTTTTTCTCATCAGAAATTTAACGATAGAACAACTAAAGCCTGTCGGTAAAAGCAGTTTTAAGATGATTCTGAAATCCAAAGAAAAAAAATTAGAAGGCATAGGCTTTGGCTTGTTGAATATGACAAATGCTTTCAGATTTTCTCACGGATCAAAGAAAGTTGATGTAATCGTGAACGTTTGGAAAGATTCATGGAATGGAAGTAAAAGGTATCAACTTAACATAATAGACATGGATGTCAAAAATGAAGATAAAATTTTCATCAAACATGATCATCATTTTGACGATATGGAACTTGAAAATCTGGATAAAAACGGAAATACGCTCGTGATCGGTTCACCCAACATTGTAGAGGAAATCATAATTAGAATGGCTCAAAAGTCAAAGAAAATTGTAGTTGTCCTTCCAACAAATTCAATGCTTGCGGATATTTACAATTCCGTGTGTGCCGCCTTGGGCAATTTCAATTTGTCGATTGGATACGTTGATGCGCTGCACCCGGTCGTTAAAGATGAAGATCTGATCTTCACAAATATTTTCTCGCTCTCAAGAGTTTTAAAGGAGAAGTCAAATCTCATAATTTGCGAGCCACAAATGATGATTCAGTCATCAATGTTTGATTATTTTTCAAAAATCGTCGAGAAAAATCATCCCAAAAGTCTTATATTCTTTTCTTCTTTTTTCAGCAAAGCGGAAGAAACGACGATAACGGATACTTTTAATTGCAAGATTGTCAACATATTTCAAAAACAGAATTTAGGCGTGATAGACGATAGAAATGTTTCAAATAAAATGGAAATAATAGAAGAACTAATAGAAAATAAAACGAGATCGGCCGTCGTCTTTTCCGATGTTCAAAGTTTGAAATCCTTTTACATCAAACTGTGCAAAAATCATCCTGCGATGTGCACAAATCGAGAAATATCAACTTACATTCCGAATGAAGATAAATCAATTGAACTAAAATATGACAGAGTAAATCTTTTGCTTGCCACCGGATCTATGATGCCGAGAATGGAATTTGAAAGGATCATTTACTATGATTTTCCGAGAAATCACAGCGAATTTCTCAAACCCCCAGCAGCTTTGAAAAGGGGAATGAATATGACCGTCCAAATGATTTTTGGAAACGACGATGTTCAAAAAAACATGAGAGATCTTGAAGAACTTTTCCCTCTGCCTCAAAGAATTATCGAAAGCGCTAAAATACTCAAAAATTCATCTGGAGATATGGTGGATGTTCTTATACATTCCGAAATGGCATCTTCAAAAGCAATTGCAAAAATTTACCTTTCCATTCTTTCAGAAATTTCGGCATTCAACGGAAAGGCTGTAACGAGGATCCCGGCAGCAGACGAGATTGAAAATTCTCTACGTGAAAGGGAAGGATGGATAGAGAAATTTTCATTGAAAATGCTCGAAAGAGATCTTATGAATTCTCAGGTTAAAAATATAGCCAAGATATTTCAAAATCCGTTCGAAGCGCATGAAAAAAGTAGCTATTGATTTTGGAACAAAAAGAACCGGCTTTGCCTTTACAGATCCAGATGAGATGATCGTGTCAAAAGTTAAAACTGTTGATACGGAAGATATATTGAACGAATTGGAAGAAAATCAACCATTTTCAGAGATAATTATAGGATTGCCAATCAACTTGAAAATGAATTTTACGCCCTCAACTTATTTGGCCGTTGATAAAGCAATAGAAATAGGAAAAATGTTTTCACCGGTTCCAGTTTACCTTATGGACGAAAGATTTACGACAAAAATCGCCGGTTCAATGCACAAAAAAGAAATAATAGACGGAATAAGCGCTTCAATTTTACTTGAAGAACGTTTAAGGGGTGCAAAGGGAATAAGGGTTTTTTGGTCATTACCCAATATTTCGACTCAAATCGTGGATCTTATTTCGTCGATTGGCCCTTTTAAAGATGTTTTGATTCTCGGAAATGCTCTGAGAGGAATTGAAAAGTATCCAATTGGTTCAAACATTGAAATTTTTGAAGATAATCCCGTTTTTTTCAGACTCAGATCGATGTCTTCGAATTACACTTTGAATTTTGGCATGTTTTGGGATATAATTCTAAAAAAGATAGAACATGCAAATCTTGTCATCTGTGAAGGTTTAGATCGCGAAAAAATCAAAAACTGTTTTTCAGACGGTACTTTTGTGATAACGGAAAATGCAAATGTCGAGGGTACTTTGTCAGTAGGGGGAAGATGGCTGAAGATAGAAAAGATAAACAAAAAATAAATTCAAAAGAATACATTCAACTCTTCAAAAAAACAAATATAATAACATCATTCGGTATAACCGTCATTTCCAACATAGCAATAGGGGGACTTATAGGTTACTATCTCGATAAATGGACTTTCAACAACAAAGTGCTTTTGTTAATTTTCCTTATACTGGGCATTGTTTCTGGCATATACAACGGCATAAAGTTGCTTATGAAAGAGGCGGAAAAAGAAAATGGAAAGGATAAAAAGTCTTAACTTCGCTTTTAATCTTTTTCTTACCTACTGTTTTTTTTCACCCATTTCTCTTACGCTTGGGTGGAAAGTTTTTGTTGGATTCACAATTGGAGCCATCGGATCTGGACTTTTCTGGCTTATGCTGAATGAAGACGCAAAAAAGATAAGGAACGGAAAGGGCAAATTTATGGCATTTGGTGCCGTAAAAAGGTATGTTATTTTTTCAATAGCGCTTTTGATAAGTTTTTCAAGTTTTTCTGTTGAAGGGTTCTTTTCAACTTTTGCCGGATTTGAAATTTTAACCTTAACGTTGTTTACTTCATCTTATCTTTTGTGAAAGACCTTTAAGGGGGAGTAGTAAGATGAAATTACATTTTTCGAAGGGCGAAAAGATCTTTTTGATAATTTTTTTGTCTTTTTACTTTGCTTTTGCCATATGGAACGCAGGCTCAGTCCAATTTCCTGATGGAGCAGGACTTATTTGGCAGATGAAAATTCCACTTCCATCTATTTTGGGAATTATAAACCCAATGACCATCATAATGACGATGTTGATAATTGTTTTTTGGATATTCATAGGGATCAGATTTAAAAAGTACCTTTCAAAAGTACCATCGAAATTTCAATCGGCTGTTGAATTACTTTTGTCTTTTCTCTACAATCTTGTCGAAAGCACCATTCCTATAAGCAAATTTGTAAAACCTGTGTTTTATTTTGTATCAACGCTTTTTCTCTTCATAGTCATTTCAAATATACTCGGTGGCATACCAGGCATTACCGTAAGTTACAACAACGGATTATCCATAAACTTTTTTACAGACACATGGTACTCTCCAACAGCCGATCTTAACACAAACCTAACCTATGCTGTTATGGTCTTAATAGCAAGTTATGTCTTTTCCATCAAACACAAAGGGTTCAAAGAGTGGGCTAAAGGTTTTCTTTATCCAAGTCCTTTCATGCTTCCAATGAACATTCTTGGCGAACTTTCAAGACCTATATCACATTCTTTCAGATTGTTTGGTAACATAGGCGGCGGTGCTCTGATTGCTTTGATGCTTTGTTATTTAACAAAATACATATTTGTTCCTGTTATAATCTGGGGATTTTTTGGCTTTTTCATAGGGGTGATTCAGGCTTACGTTTTCACGATACTTGCTGTGGCATATATAAGTGCACAACTTGAATAAATAAATAGTCTTCGGTATAGTTTGTCAAGAGGGTAAATTTAGGTAAAACAATCAATTAGCATTTTTTTGAATGCTTGGTCTTTGAAAACTCATTGAATGGAACTAACTATCTTATTTCTCTTGGATCATATTGCTTCTGGTTAATCATCATAAAATAGATGACATTGACCAGTTTTCTTGCGCTTAAGACAAGAGCCCGTCCTGCATTGTGATTAAAAGATTCGTTGTATTTTTTGTCATAATAACTTTTAAATACCGGCTCGAACCTTACAACCGTTACAGCTGCTTGAATAATATAGTATCTGAGGTATTTATTTCCTTTCTTTGTCATATGACTATTCTCAGATTTGTATTCACCACTCTCGTAAGAGGTCCATGTTATGCCGGCATAAGATGCGAGTTTTGCTGGTGAAGAGAATCTTTCAATCTTTCCTATTTCCGAGATGATTCCTGCCGCTGTTATAGGTCCTATGCCCGGAAGAGAAGTAAGGATTTGAGG
>JAJYYZ010000017.1 GCA_021800445.1 bacterium
GGCATTTCAGGGTGTCATGACACGGATAACGTAGTCTTGCGACTTAGGCTAATCAACAAGAGCTTTTGCAAGCCCCCATCTCTAAAGGTGATGGGTTGTTGACTTCGTTATTTTTTTAATGAGGCAATGATAATATTCTTCGAATTGTTCGTAGAATTCATAAGCATTTTTATCGTTAATGTTGATCTTACATTCTCCTATTCTTTGAATCAGCATCAAAAGTGTTTTTCTATTATCGGTAAAAGACGACACTATTAGATATTCATCATCCAAGTCTTTAAAAACTATTTCTATTAAAAAAACAGAGAGCGTTAAAAACCATGAAAGAGAGAACATGGATTTTATGTTCGTTTTGAAGCATTCATATTTTTCTGAGATATCAAATAGTCTTTCTAAACCGATTTTCCTTTCATTTAAAAAATTGGCTTTTGAAAGTTTGAGAAGTTCATCATAAGTGGCTTTCTGATTTAAAAATCTTATTTTGGCGATTTGATTTGAATTAGATTCTCCATGTGTTAAAATGTGAAAAATTACTTCTGCTTTTGTTGTGCATCCAAAAATAAGCCTTAATTTCAGAAGAAGATTTTCTTGTAAGTCGACATCAACATCCAGTATATATTTAGATTTTTCTCTTGATAAATCCGTACCTTTAAAGTTAATTTCAGGATTTTTTAAAATCTTTATCAATTCCCTTTCCATCTTTTTCAACCTTGACAAATTAACGTATTTTCTATTGGCGTTAAACCAATCTTTTGATATCTTTTCAAGCCTTGGCTCAAATTTCTTCAAATAATTCGAGAACAATAAGATAGCCTCAGGATCAGTATAAATTTCAAATTCTTTAAGAGGATTAAGCCAAACTCCTATTTTTTGCCATTGATCCCAAATAATATCAGTTGAACATGTTATAATTTCATTTTTAAATTTTTCTGGCGACGTCATAATATCCCATTCTTTCAAGGAAGTCTTTTAATATCTCGCGATATCCATCTGACACATCATGAGTCATGCTCCACCGAGCAGCATTTTCAATTTCTTCAGCAGATGGCTTTAATTTCTTGAGATCTTCAACATGGTATCCACCACGATCAACAGAAGCATAAAGTTTGAAATATATTTGATCAATTCTTGAAATGTAGTAAACTGTAAGATACTCTCCATAGTTCTTCTTCATTAATCTATTTTCAAATCCATCATCCTTTGTTGTCCTTCAACAATTTCAAATTTTTTATTTAGCTTTTTCAATTGTGCATTTAAAGCTAATAACGCATTTTTAATATCGAGAAAGGCCATAATTTTCACACCTTTAGATTATCATTTAAGAATTTTTTTAGTGTTTCAAACACTAACTATTAGTATATCATATACTAATAAAATATTCAAATCTGCCATCATCGTTCTACGTCGGAATGATTATTTCGTAAAATCTTCTTACCAAAGAACGAGATACATTAACAATGACTCGTAATCGGAAAAGACGGTGACATACTCCCACCACTGGCCATATCATTGGATAAATTCTAAAGTGGAAAAGTACCTGATGGGAGCACTGTTAAATGGATGTTAAAAGTCGTAATATTGACGCACAACTTAAGTAAACTTCTCACTTTCCAAAGATTTGATTATACCTCTAAGAAGGTAATTGTTTGCAAAGTTGATTGTGTAAATTCTCTCTTTTGTTTCTATCGGCTTGATCATGTTTTTTCTTTCATTCTTGACATTGTGCGAGATTTTTGAACAGAATTTGTGATACCGAAAATTTTCAATTCTTCTGATTTCATTGTCATATCGTCCTTTAATTTTGCCATCAAAAGTGGTAAAATTTATTATGCATTGACAAATTAAATCGTAAAGATTGGAAATCGGTGATCATGAATTTGAACAATATGTCTTTTTATTTGATCTTGTTTGTTTTGTTGATCGTTTCAGTTATTGTTCTTTCGATTGCTGTTGCTAACGCCTTTAGAAAATCAAGATCTCTCCGGAAAATCAGAGACTGGTTTGACAAAATACCCGGAAATGGCGATGGAACTCAATTTGAAGATTTTCTTGAAGTTTTTTTCTCAAAAAGCGGATGGAAGGTCGAAAAACCGACTAATTCAACCAATACAGCCGATTTTGGCGTGGATCTCATACTTGACGGTAAAATAGCCGTACAGGCCAAAAATTACGCCAAAGACATCTCAAACGACGCCGTTCAGCAAATTTTTGCGGGTAAAGAATACTGGAAAAATAATGGATTTCCTCGTTTGAAATACGCGGTTGTTATTTCAACATCTTCTTTCACGAAAGCGGCCATAAAACAGGCAAAAGCAACGGGAGTGATCCTAAAAGATGGGGATGATATAAAAGAGGCTTTAAATAGAGATCTGTCCAAAAGTTGGATTTTCAAAATGAAGGAGGATTTATGAGGGCTTTCGCAATTTTTTTGGTAATTGTCGGACTGTTCCTATTTTTATCGATAATAGGACTTTTCAGCATCAATTTTCGTTTTGTCGTTGAAATAATTTTCGCTATTTTCTTTGCGATAGAAGGAATAAGGGAAATAGCAAAAAGAAATCTTATAGGCATAGGAGGTCTGATCTTTTCCGCTTTCCTTTTCACAAGTACTTTTGAACTTTTCGGTTATAGATTTTCTCTTGATCAAACATTTGTCGCACTTGTCGCTTCTTATCTGATAGGAATAGGAATACATATATTGCTCAGAAAAGCTATAAGTCCTCGTTTTTGGGAAAAATGGTGAATTGGAGGTGTTTCAAGTGAAAAGGTATTTTCTGATTCTATCTATTTTGCTAATTGCCATTTCAAGTTTTACAATGGCCGTTTCTGTCTACCCTTCTCTTTCCGCGGGTAAAACGGCGTCTGATTTCGGCGCTAAAACCGTCCTGATAATTCACTATCACAGATATGACGGAAATTACTCTGGTTGGAATTTGTGGGTGTGGCCTTACAGACCGGAAAGTTTGGCTGGCGCGGCATATCAATTTACAGGAGAGGACAGTTACGGGCCTTACGCGATAATAAAATTCGATCAAAAATACACTCAACTTGGTTTTATAGTAAGACTAAATGACTGGCAGGCAAAGGATGTTTCGGAAGACAGGCACGTTGTCATACCTTCGTCCGGCGTGGCTGAAATTTGGGTTCTGGAGGGACAATATGAATGGTACACAAATCCTAAAGATATCGACATATCACCGAGAGCCATGGGCGCCTTTTTAAATTCTCTGAACAAGGTTGATCTTTACCTTACAAATCCAATAGAAACAAAGGATTGGAAAGATACGGTATCTTTTACTGTTGACGGTAAAAATTGGCCGATATCGGATGTTGAACCTGCCATCGCAGGATCGCTGTCCAAAACCTCTTACATCGAGATAACTTTGAAAGCGCCGCTTTCAACCTACGATGTTGCAAAACCTATGGCCGTTGAAATAAAAGGATTTCAACCTGCCACAGTTTACGCTTACAAAGCGTTAAATGATCCTCAATTTTATTATTCAGGCCAGTTAGGCCCAATTTACACGCCATCCGAGACGACATTCAAAGTATGGTCTCCGGTCTCCGAATGGGCAAAGATTTTGCTTTACAAGACGGCCGATGCAACGGTGCCGTACGCAAGTTACGATATGTCGAGAGATGCAAAAGGGGTTTGGAGTGCTAAGGTTAAAGGAGATCTAAACGGCGTATATTACCTTTACGAATTCTATTCATACGGCGAGGAAAGAATAACGCCCGACATAAATTGCTATGCGGCGGATATGTACAACAGAAAATCCATGGTCGTGAATTTAGCGGATACAAATCCGCCAAATTGGTCAAAAGATCGTTCTCCATCCCTTGCCCATAGAGTTAATGCCATAATATACGAAGTGGATGTTAGAGACTTTTCGATTGATCCAAACTCCGGAGTACCCGCTCAATATCGCGGCAAGTATCTTGCCTTCACGGCAACGGGAACAAACTATAACGGAATACCAACCGGCATAGATCATCTTAAAGCGCTTGGAATAACAGATGTGCAGATAATGCCGATACAGGATTTCTGGAATGAGCCCTTCGATCAATACAACTGGGGATACATAACCTACCTTTTCAACGTGCCAGAGACACAATATTCAACAGATCCTCAAAATCCCATGATCACGATAGAACAGGTCAAAGAAATGATCCAGTCTCTTCATGAAAACGGAATCGGCGTTATCATGGATGTGGTTTACAATCACACGTCAGGAGTGGGCAAAGATTCTCCATTCGATCAAACCGTACCTTACTATTACTACAGAGTGGACGAAAAGGGTGTGTATCTCAACCAGTCGGGCGTAGGAAATACAATGGCAACCGAAAACACGATGGCAAGACAGTACATAATTGATTCTTTGAAATACTGGGTAAAAGCATACCATGTCAACGGATTCAGATTTGATCTGCTTGGCCTGTTTGACAAACAAACCGTTAAAGATATAGTCGATCAATTGCATGCCATTGATCCACAGATTTTGCTTTACGGTGAGCCATGGGGAGGATGGGGAGTTACTCCTCTCTTTGGAAAGGGAGATCAAAAGGGCATGAAGGTGGCCGTTTTCAACGATGATCTCAGAGACGCGATAATTGGAAGCGTTTTTGACATAACGGCAAAAGGGTTCATAGAGGGTGCAAACAAAGATATACTCATCCAGCGCGGAATCGTCGGCGAGATTCCTTATTCCCAAGTCATATCCGGCTTTACACAGGAGCCCGGAGAGACAATAAATTACGTCACATGCCATGACAATTACACGCTGTGGGATAAGATAAGCGGGGCTGCGACCAACTGGACTGTCGAGCAAAAGGAAGCGGCGGATAAACTTGCAAACGGCATGATTCTGACATCTCAAGGAATTCCCTTCATCGCGGGTGGAGAAGAATTTGCGCGCACAAAGGGAGGAAACGGAAACAGTTACGATGCTGGAGATGCGGTTAACGAATTCGATTGGTCAAGACTTGCAACCTTCCAATCACTTGATAAATATTATCAAGGACTGATAGCATTAAGAAAGGCACATCCTGCCTTTAGAATGTACACGGCCGATCAGATAAAATCGTCTATAACGTTCTTCCCAACGCAGTACAAACAGGTGACACAATATCTTAGAATGCCTTTGGCATTTGTCGCTTACGAAATTCACGGAAGTCCAAACGGCGATAAGTGGAAAAACATAATAGTCATATACAACGGAGAAAACCAAAATATCAAATTCACATTGCCGGAAGGCCAGTGGGATCTCGTGGTCAATCAAAATCAGGCGGGAGTGGATACGATAAGCGTGCTTTCGGGAGAGATAGAAATTCCACCAACTTCTATGTACATTTTGCATCAATGATGAAGATAATAATAATTTTTAAAGAATTTTTTGCAAACATGTCATATAAGTATGTTATACTTCTAATAGTTAACGTCACCGTCTGAGTGCTTCCTCCTCACCACCGCCCAAAAAAACGGGCGGTTTTTTTTGTGCGACAATTCTTATCATGATAAAAATGCCTCAACTTTTTTAATCCAAAGATCCGCTTTTTCGTAAAAAGCCGCATGTCCGGTTTTATGGAGTACAACAAGCGATGAGTGAGGGATCTTTTCCGCCATTTTTTTCATTTCACTTTTTGGCGTTACGATGTCTTCGTCAGCACATATCAAAAGCGTGGGTACGGTTATCTTTTTTATTTCTTCCGAGAGGTCGAAATAATTTCCCGATCGGCTCAGCCTTATGAAACCTTCAAGCCATTTTTTATCTGTAACTTTTGAGGCATTCGCTATTCTTTCGTTTATCCAACTCTCATTTGAATTGTAAAAAGTCCGCGAGTATATCGCAGGAAAAGAAATTTTGAAAAGTAACTTGGGATCACCTGTTGCGGCCATTTCCCAACTGTTTCCAAGTGATCTGAGATAATTGTCAACCGTATCAACCGCATTTGAAAGTACCAATTTGTAAACACGCTGTGGATGTGAAATGATAAAATGTTCGGCAACGTGTGCACCGTAAGAAACTCCAACGATGTGCGCTTTTTTTATCTTAAGATGATCCATCAAATTGAGAAGATCTATCGATCTTTCCGATATGTCATAATCTTTTGCCGTTCTCGAAGATCTGCCTTGATCTTTGAAGTCGAAAGTTATGACATCGAAATGTTCTTTGAATTTGTCAACATGATATGCCCAACTACCCGTGGACATCATTATGCCGTTAAGCAGTATAAGAGGATATCCTCTGCCGGCTCTTTCATAGTAAATTTGAGAATCAAAGTAAGGCATCTTTGAATTTCACCAGTATTTCAATGAACTTTTCCGGATTTTCAACGATAACGCTGTGGCCGATACCGTCAAGCACTTCAAATTGACAGTTTGGAATCATTTTTGCCATTTTTTCAAGGCTTTCTTTTGGAACTATCGGATCCAAATTTCCCCACAGAATTTTGACCGGTATTTTTATATCCTTCAGATTTTGAGAATAATCATACCTTTCAAGTGCACGCGCATTTCCGCTGAAGGCTTTTGGATTCATCTTCAACGCATCGTTAACGAATGCTTTTGCCTTCTCTTTTCTCGCCGGCATGGTATTTGAGAGGGAAAATTCAAGCAATTCGGGATGATCCTTGAAACTTTCAAGTACAGGATAAAGGTTTTCGGCCGTCTTTAAGCCATCCGCCGGGGCGGGATCGATAAGGATCAATCCAGAAAATACGTCGGGGTGATCTATGACACACTTCAAAGTTACGGCGCCACCAAGTGAATGACCCGCAAGAATCGGTCTTGAAATTTTGAGCGATTCGACGAATTTCCATAGATAATTTGCGTATACCTCTATCGAAATGGAATCTATCCTATCTGAATTTCCAAAGTTGGGCAGATCGAGTGCATACGTCTTTATTCCATCGATCTTCATAACTTCTTCAAACCATTTTGATGATGCAAAATTTCCGTGAACGTAAATAACTGGCATTCCATCACCCTTTGTTTCGTAAAAAATCCTTACATTTTTGATTTGAATAAACATTTCAACCCTCCCGCACTCTTATATCCACCAATTAGCGCGTAGCACGTGGCTCGTAGCACGTAGTAAAAACAGAGATTAGAGATCAGACATTAGAGATAATTTGTGACGCACGATACATTTTCTTTTTTTATCCCGTCATCCCGCACTTGATGCGGGATCGCATTTTCATGTAAGCTTTAAAGGCGATCCCTGATGAACTCAGGGATGACAAACGAACTTTGACTACTCACTCTTCACTGATCACCAGCGCCATTGGCCATAAGCCATATGCCAATTCATTCCTTAGTGTCCATTTTGATTGAGAGAATATACTTTAAATCACTTTTTTCTTGAAAAGATCTGTGATCTTAAAGATTTGTAAAAGCCCTTTGGGAAGAAATAGAAGGATCACTATGAGAGCGACGCCTTGAATTATCGTTATAGAGATGTTGTATCCCGAAAGTAAAAATGGTAATCCAACAAAGAAGGCCGCACCTATCATCACGCCCATTACGCTTCCGGTACCCCCGACTATGACCATTGCAAGCAGATCAAGTGAAAGTGTCAGATCGAATTGTGAGGGAGATATAAATCCTATTGCCGATGCGTAAAGGCTACCTGCAAGACCGGTCAAAGCCGCACTTGCGGCAAAGGCTGCGAGTTTGTATTTGAGCGAATTAACCCCGAAAGCCCTTGCCGCTATCTCACTGTCTCTCATTGCAAAGAGCGCGAGTCCACTTTTCGAAAATGAAATTCTTGAAAGCACGATAAAGATTAAAAATACGATGAAAAGCACTATGTAATACTGATAGACTGGAGAGGCTTTAAAGATCCAAAAAGATGGCACCGGTATGTTTCTTATACCGTTGTAACCGCCTGTTATTTGAAATACGCCTATGATCTGCTGAACGGCTATGCCGAAGGCCATCGTGACAACCGCAAGGTAAAATCCGGAAACTCTGAGAGCGGGAAGCCCTACCACGATGCCTATTATCATGGCAAAAAGGCCTGAGGCCAAAAACGCGATCAAAAATGGTACGTGAAAATTCACAACGAGAATTGCCGATGTGTAAGCGCCTACGGCAAAGAATGCCGCGTTGCCTATCGAGATCTGGCCTGCCCATGTTGTCAGTACATCCATCCCTATGGCTGCTATTGTGTATATGCCTATCAAGACGAAGATGGACAGCAAAAAAGGATATCCCAAAAACGGTAGAGGAACAAGCACAAAAGGTATAAACCAAAGATATTTTTTCATCAAACTCTCCTCGCTTTTGTACTTCCGAGCAATCCCTCGGGCTTTACGATAAGAATCGCGACTATTATCGCGAGAGAAAAGGTCGTCTTGAGGTTTGTGGATATGTAAGTGCCAACAAGGTTCTCAATGATGCCTATCGATATGCCGCCTATTATCGATCCCGGAATACTTTCAAATCCACCAAGGACTGCGGCGGTAAAGCCCATTATTTGAAGGCTTAACATCATGTCCGGATAAACAAAGGTCTGCGGAGCAACGAGTATTGCCGCGAGCGCACCTATCGATCCAGAGATGATCCACGAAATTGACATCATAAGGCTTGAATTTATGCCCATCAATTTTGCAATTTCTTCATTCTGCGCCACTGCCCTCATGGCTTTTCCCTGAAATGTGAGGTTCAAATACAGAATAAGTGCGATTATGACGGCCGTTACAACTCCCAAAATCAAAATGTTTTGCTGCGGTATGACTATAATGCCACCACCAAATCTCAATATGAAAGGAAGGCCATTTAAAAGATTGGGTATTTGCTGATAATTGTTTCCCCATATCTGGAGTGCCGTACCTTCAAGTACCAAAAGCAGGCCCAAGGTGATTATCACCATGGAGGCTGGAGAAATATTTCTGACAGGCCTCAGAAGTCCGCGCTCTACGGCGTAACCGACAAAAGATCCAAAGGTTACGGCGATAAAAAATGATAGAATGTAATTCATACCCATCATGGAAAAGCATGTAAAAAAGATGTAAGCCGAGATCATTCCCATGTAACCGTAAGCGAAATTCATAACTCCCGTTACCTTGTAAGCTATAACAAGGCCAAGTGCCACTATTGCGTAAAGGGAACCTGTTATTATTCCGGCAATTATTTGCTGAAATACCATTTCACACCCCTAAGTATTTCATTTTTAAAGTTTGAAAATCCACATCTTTTGTATTTCCGGAGATTGCGAATTTTCCATTTTGCATGACGTAAATCCTGCTGGATATTTCCATCGCTATCATGGCATTTTGCTCTACAAGCAATATGGCGGTACCGGATTTGTTTATCGTTTTGAGCGAGTCAAAGATGAAATCAACAAGTTTTGGCGAAAGGCCCAAAGAAGGCTCATCCAACATCAAAAGTTTGGGTTCATTCATCAAAGCGCGTCCTATCGCAAGCATCTGTTGTTCTCCTCCAGAAAGTGTTCCTGCAAGTTGCCTCTTTCTCTCTCCCAATCTTTGAAAAAGCGCGTAAACTTTTTTGATATTTTCCTTTATCAAATTTTTATTTTTTCTTATCGCGTAGGCACCTAACAAAAGGTTATCTTCGACGCTTAAATCCGGAAAGATACCTCTTCTTTCGGGACACAGAGTAAGTCCTAAATACGGTATTTTGTAAGGCTCCGTTCTTGATATGTCCTTCGACAGAAACGTGATCTTGCCTTCATGGGGAATTAAACCGGCAAGCGCTTTCAAAGTTGAACTCTTTCCGGCGCCATTTGCACCGAGTATTGAAACCACTTCTTGATTGCCGACGAAAAAGTTTGTACCTCTTACAGCCTCTATCGGTCCGTATTTAACGGTAAGATTTTCAACTTCGAGAATATGATCTGTCGCCAAGATAGGCTTCGGCCACCTTTCTGTCCCGAATTATTTCCGATGGATTTCCTTCGGCTATTTTTTCACCGAAATTCATAACGGTTATTTTGTCTGAGACAGACATAACAATCCGCATGTCATGCTCGATCATAAGGATCGTAAGATCGTAAAGATTTTTTATTCTCAAAATTTCTTCTTTGAGTTTTTCGGATTCTTGATCGTTTAAACCCGCAAAAGGTTCATCCAAAATGAGTAATTTTGGCTTTGATATGACGGCCCGTCCTATCTCGACAAGTTTTTGCGTACCGTACGGAAGTGATGAAACGGGCATGTTTAAATATCTTTTTATGTCAAGCATTTCCGATATTTCAGTTACGTTTTGAACAATCTTAGATTGTTCAAATTTGTAAGACTTCGTGCTGAAAATCTCGTCAAAGAAATTGTAATTTATCGTATGGTAAGCCCCGATGAAAAGATTGCCCATAACGGTTAAATTCTTGAAAAGTTCAAGATTTTGAAAGGTTCTTGCCACGCCGGCATTTATTATCTTGTGGGCCGGCATCTTCAACAGATCAACGTCTTCAAAAAGGGCTGTGCCAGTTGATGACACAACCCGAGTTAAAGCATTTACAACAGTGGTTTTCCCTGCTCCGTTTGGCCCTATCAAAGAGTGAAAACTCCCTTTTTCGACATCCATCGAAAAATTGTTGGACGCTATCAATCCTTTGAATTTTACCGAAAGTGCTTTTATCGATAGAATCATTTCAAAGTTATCCACCCGGATATAGGTACAAAGGTGCCATTTTCTATCTTCATGAAATACATGGAAGTCTTTCCTTCCCTGTCTGTGGGCGTAAAGGTTATACCCTGGGCAAGAATTCCATTCCAGTTGTCAAAAGTATCGAGTGCTTTTACAAGTCCATCTCTTGTCGGATTCGGACCTGCGAGTTCGAGCGCGTGCGAAAAGATTTCAGCGGCTATAAAGCCTGCGGCCGCGTAAGAACTTGGGATCTCGTTTGGATACGATTTTTGGTATATTTTGAGATATTGATCGAATTTTGCCGTAAAATCGGGATTGTCCTTCGTCGGTATCGGTACCCATCCCGTCAGAATAACGCCTTCAACTGCCTTACCACCAAGTTGTATGAATGCCGGATCGGCATTCGGGTATATCGTCACAATGGGAATATTCAGGCCGTATTGCTTTATCTGTGTCACTATTCTTATCGTGTCCGTTATAAGACCTGCGATAACGAGAGAGTCTGGATTTGCTGACATGAGTTTGATTATGTCAGAACTGAAATCGGCACTCGTTGGATTGTATGCTATCGTTATGTATGGCTTCATGTTGAAATCGGCAAGTTGCTTTTGAATACCGTCGAGTTCCTGCTGGCCTATATCGTTGTTCATGTACATGACCGCTATCTTAGATTTATGCTCATTTTGTACCAAAAATCTCGCTATCAAATGTCCTTCGAGATCGTAGTTTGGCTGAACCGGAAATACGTACTCTTTTGGAGGATTCGATAACTGCGGCGCACCGCTTCCTTGATAAACAAATGGCACACCGTTATCGTTAAGATAGCCCATTACGGCAAGACATCCCGGAGTCCCAAGTCCTCCGACGACTGAAAACACGTGATCCTGCTCGACCATTCTTTTCACATCGGTGACGGTTAAGGCCGGATTGAGTTGATCATCGTAGACCAAAAGATCAATTTTTCTTCCGTTGATGCCTCCCTGATCGTTTATCCAATTGAAGTAGGCTTTCATGCCTTTCAGCATGCCCTGTCCGATTATGGCGTAAGGTCCCGACAATGCCTGAAATGTTCCGATAACGACTTTATCGGGATAAACTCCGAAAGTTGACGTGTCCGCGGCAAAGACAAAAGTCAGAAACAACCCCAAAATCACCGAAAAAACAAAAAATTTCTTCATACCACAATCCCCTTTCAAAAAAGTTAAACTCTTTTTATCACAACGGCAGTACCCATTCCACCGCCTATGCAAAGTGTTGCAAGACCGATTTCGGCCTTTTTCTTCATCATTTCGTACAAAAGCGTCACGGTTATTCTGTTTCCAGAGCACCCTATCGGATGGCCGAGTGCTATTGCCCCGCCGTTCAAATTCGTCTTTTCGAGTATGCGATCTTTCGAAACTCCGTACTTTCCAGTCCATCGCTTTATAACTCCGAGCGTTTGTACCGCAAATGCCTCGTTGCCTTCTATCAATTGCAAATCTGCGAAAGAAAGATGCGCCATCTTCAAAGCGTTTTCAGTCGCCGGTACGGGACCAAGCCCCATGACGATAGGATCGACTCCGCCCTGCCCCCATCCGAGTACTTCGGCCATCGGCTTTAAATTGTGATCCGCGACGTACTTCTCGCTTGCAAGAATTATCGCACTGGCACCATCGTTTATTCCGGACGAATTTCCGGCCGTAACAGTTCCGCCTTCCTTAAACGCTGGCCTCAAGCGTGACAGAGCCTCTACGCTTGTCTCTCTGGGCCCTTCATCCGTATCGAAGATTTTGGTTTCCCTTTTATCCTTTACCTCTACCGGAATTATCTCGCCTTTGAACTTTCCGTTTGATATGGCCTCTCTTGCCCTTTTTTGACTTTCATTGGAATATTCATCCTGTTCCATTCTTGAGATGTTCAGACGTTTTGCGATTTCTTCGGCGGTGATTCCCATGTGAACCTGATTGAAGACATCCGTAAGTCCATCGTAGACCATGTGATCGACAACTTCCATGTTTCCGAATTTTGCGCCGAATCTTGTTTTGTAATTCAACAAAAATGGTGCCTGAGACATGTTTTCCATACCGCCGGCAACGACCAAATCGGCATTTTCGATGGCTATATCGGTTGCGCCAACCATTATCGCCTTCATCCCGCTTCCGCAGACCATATTAACGGTAAATGCCGGCACTTCAACGGGAATTCCCGCATATATGGAGGCCTGCCTCGCAGGGCCCATGCCTTCGCCGGCCACAAGCACATTTCCCATGATGACCTCGTTAACTTCTTTTGGATCAACGTGTGCCTGTTCCATGGCGCCCTTTATCGCTATAGATCCAAGTTTTGTTGCCGGAATGTCTTTCAAACTTCCGCCAAAAACACCTATCGCCGTCCTTTTTGCACCTATTATGTAAACCTTCATTTTGCGCCTCCTTCAATTCTAAAAGACCAGTCCTCCGTCAACGCCGAGTACCTGACCGGTTATGTAATTTGCTTCATCGGAGGCCAAAAAGAGATACGCATTCGCGACATCTATGGCCTCTCCCATTTTCCCGAGAGGAGTTTTCGCTTTCATTTGCTCTATAACCTTTTCCGGCACACTTTCAGTCATGGGTGTCTTAATGAAGCCCGGTGCGACTGCATTTGCACGTATGTTGTACCTTGCGAATTCTTTTGCCCAGGTTTTGGTCATGCCTATCAAACCGGCCTTGGCCGCCGCATAGTTTGTCTGGCCTATGTTTCCGTATATTCCGACAACCGAAGACGCGTTCAATATGACTCCGTTTCTTTGGTTCATCATGTAAGATACAACCGCCTGAGTCACGTTGTAGATTCCTTTAAGGTTTATCGAGATAACCGTGTCAAAATCCGATTCCGGCATTCTGACGAGAAAGTTGTCTCTTGTTATGCCGGCATTGTTTACAAGAATATCGATATGTCCGAGATCTGAAAAGATCTTATCGACTATTGTTTTAACCTCGTCATGCTTTGAAACGTCCATTTTGTATATTCTGTAAGAATCTCCAATTTCAGACTTTGCCTTTTGCAAAGATTCCTCGTTGTAATCGCATGCGGCAACGATTGCGCCTTCTTTTATGAACAACTTGGAAGTCTCTAATCCGATTCCGCTTGCCGCTCCCGTTATAATCGCCACTTTTCCATTTAACCTCATATTTGACCTCCTCACTCAAGATGTGGCATGTAGCGTATGGCACATAGCGCATAGCGAATGGCACGTGGAAAAATCAAACTGGAGGCGAAGAGCATGATGCCGAGAGGTGGCCTCCGCAGCAAAGCGAGGACCAGACACCGAAGGGCGAATGCTGGAGCCGACGCACAAAAAGCGGCAAATTGGCGTATGGCTCGTAGTACATAAGAATTGACAATTTGCAATTGACAATTGCCAATTCTAAGGTAAATAAACATTCGACTTTTAAAAAATTCAGTATATATGGTTTGATATTGCAAATTTTTTCAACTCTTCTCTAAATTTCGGATCTGCTATCGAGATGAGTAATCTTGCCCTCTCGCGAATACTTTTCCCCTTCAAATGAACGGCCCCGTATTCAGTCACAACCCAATCCACGTCCTGACGTGGAACGGTTACTCCGGTGCCTTCGGGTAAAAACGGTACTATTTTGGAAATTTTTCCATCTTTTGCGGTAGAGTGAAGCGCTATTATGCCTTTGCCGTCCTTTGCCATCGAAGCACCTCTGTGTGTGTCCAATTGACCACCGGTGCCGCTGTAATGTTTAAATCCTATGCTTTCAGATGCAACCTGTCCGGTGAGATCGACCATTAAGGCGGTGTTAATGCTGACCATCTTATCATTTTGGGCTATCACGTAAGGATCGTTGACGTATTTGCCTCTCAAAAAGAGAATGCCGGGATTGTCATCTACAAAATCGTACATGCTTTTCTCTCCGAGTCCGAAGGTACATATCATTTTTCCCGGCCAGAGTGTCTTTTTCTTGTTTGTTATTACCCCTTTGTTTAGAAGTTCTACCATGCCCTGTGTCAGCATTTCCGTATGAATTCCGAGATCGTGTTTGTGTTCCAAAAAAGACGCGACTGCATTTGGAATGCCTCCAATGCCGAGTTGAATCGTGGCACCGTCTTCTATGAGATCCGCTATGTGTCCGGCTATAAGTTCGTCTTCTTTTGTCGGAGTTGCATTCATTATCGTTGGAATGGGATAATCAACCTCTATTACGTGATCGACCTCGGAGATGTGAATTTGCGTGTCTCCATGCGTCCTCGGTGCATTTGGGTTTACCTCAAGCACTATTTTATCCACATTTTCTATCATTTCCTTTTCATAAACGACGCTCAAAGACAAAGTCAGATATCCGTGTTTGTCCATCGGAGAGGCTATGCCCCAGTAAATATCCGGCTTATCATTTTGAAGTTTGTCTGTGCCCGCTAAGTGTAAATTGTTGGGTATGTAGGTTACAGTTCCTATGCTCATATTTGCGGCCTCACGGGTAGGATTGCTGTAAAACCATGACTCGTTGAGAAATTTTGACGAAAATTTCGGATCCTTTTGGACGGGAAAATCAACTACGTCAAGGCAGGAAAAGACGCGCAAATTTTCGAATTCGCAATTTTTAAGGTTTTTCAGAAATGACTGAGGCTCCATAGCCGCCATTCCAAGTACGACGGTTTTATTCCCGGAAAGCACTTTTTTCATAACATCTTCAACATTTGCAACTTTCGACCTGTAAAGTTCGGAATTCATCTTATCTCTCCTCTAAGACCATGCATTAAAAATTTCGATACTCCCTTGACGTACTTTTTCAATTCGTCGACATCCATATCTTTTTCTATTATCGATTCAAGGCCGATTTGATGGCCGATCCCCATAAGCATGTAAGACAGCAAGACGGGTTCAAATGGCCTGTACTCGTTGTTTTTGAATGCCCTATCGAGTGGTTTGATGTAAGATTTAGATATTTGAGCGTAATAATAAATGGATGTTTTCGAATCGACGAATTCCATCTCTCTTATTATCGAATACATCTCTTTGTGATGTTTGAAAAAATCCAAAAATCCCATGTATCCTGATATTTCCGCATCTCTTCTGTCCGTAAACCTCCAAACATATCTTCTCAAACTTCTCTTTAACGCCTCAAGCGTTGAAGAAACGAGTTCTCGCAAAGCCTCTATCTTGGAATCGAAATGCACGTAAAACGTCCCAAGGCCGATGCCTGCGAGGTTGGATATGTCAGAGATCTTTGTCTTCGAATAGCCTTTACTTCCAAAAAGTTGTTCTGTCGCGGTCAGTATTTTTTTGTGAGTTACCGACCATTGGGATTTGAATTCGAATTGATCTTCACCGAGTTCCGGAAGCGTTTCAAAGGCATCTTGGTTTATCAGATGATCATCCGGATCTATACCGTTGTATATAAGATCAAAAACCGCATCTATGACTTTTTCGTCTATTTTCTTTTCGCTTGACATGGCGTACTCTATAACGACGAAATTTACAATTCCCATCATAAAAAGATAAAAAGCCCTTTTGGACGTTGGATCGAGAATTTCAAGAAATTCTTCAGACATAAAATTGTAGAGGCCGTCGTAAAATTCCATCGAAATATGGGGAAAAAGGAATTCGGCATTCCTGAAAACGGAATATTCGTTTATCTTTTCAGAGATAGATTCCACAAAGGCTTTAATAAAAATCCTAAATCTTTCTTCATCGCTCGAAGAACGTGTGTTTGCCATCATGTCATGAATGTTTTGCTTTAGCCATTCGGTAAGATCATGAACGATCTGGATCAAGATCTCCTCTTTGGAATCGAAATACTGATAAAATGAAGCGTTACCTATATTACACTTTTTCGATATCATGGCCGCTGAAACTTCCTGATACCCATTTTTTCTAAACAATTCAACGGACTTTTCGATTATCCTGTTGTATGTGTTTATACCCTTTTCAGATGTGGGTACTCTCGGCATTCATGATCTTCTCCCCCCATATAAGCGTTGTGGCAGACCATATATAACCAATTCCGGCACCGACAAAAACAACCAGATCACCGTTTTTTATCTTTCCGTTTTCAAGTGCAAGGGAAAGCGAAAGTATTTGATCGTTTTGGCCTATATGACCGTAATTCTCAAGATAAATCGTTTTATCGTCGGAAAGGTTTAACCTTTTTAAAACCTCTTCATGAGCTGACCTTTTCATGTGCAAGATGGCAAGATAATCTATATCTGAAATCGCATATCCGCTTTGCTCGACGGACATGCGTATCGCCTTTTCAAAGTTGTCCATCGAAAGTGTGTCAAGTTTTTCTTTCATCGAATCGGGGTTGACTACATCGAGATATCCACGCCCGTTTGCAATACCATCGCAATTCATCGGCTCTTTCGTGCCACCCATAGGGACAACGACATCTTCCGAAAAACTTCCATCTGTCATGGTAACAGTCTCGAGAATGACGTTGGGCGCATTTCTTTTTATGATCATAGCCGCTCCTCCGGATCCGAGATCGTACATGAATCTTGTCTTTGGATTTTTGTAATTGACAAAGTCGCAATTTCTGTATCCGCTTACCAAAAGCACGGTATTTATTTTTTGATCGGATAGAATCAAACTTTTTGCGACTTTCATGCCAACCATCATGCTGCCGCATTCCGCTTCCATGTCAAAAGACCACGCACGATTTGCGCCGATCTTTTCCGCAACGTAAGTACCGGCAAGCCATATCGGATAATCTTTGTGCTGCGATCCGTTCCAAATCACAACATCTATTTCCGATGCATCGCAATTTGCCATCTTCATTGCCTGAATGGCCGCTTTCACTCCCATCGATCCGGTGTGATCGTCAGGTCCCGGCATTGGCTTTCTTTTTATGCCGAGTTTTTCTTCGACGACCCATTTGGGTAAATCGGAAAGTTCCGCTATCTTTTGAGAATCCCAAAAATTGTCCGGAAGGTATACGCCTATTCCATCTATGCCAACATGCATTTTTACGCTCCTATGTAATATGAATCATTTTTCATAAGATAAGTGAATCATCTTTCATAATCTATCATTAAACACCATTTAAAAGCAAAGTCAAAAAATGACGAAAAAATGTCTTTTGAGTTTAATTTCGGCATTTTTGGCCGGTTTTAACGACTTAACCTCCGTTTTGCATTGAAAATCTAAAAATTTCAATATACTATCCCCACTTAGTCAGAATGTTTATTTAATTGCGCAGGGCAGGATGCCCTAAAATGGTGATCGGTGAGTAGTGAAGAGTGAACAGTATGATTACAGATTACGCGTCACGCGTTACGAACAGTCTCTAATGTCTAAACTCTAATCTCTTTTCTACAAGCCATGTGCTACGTGCCATTATGGGCACCTGCCATTGCTACGATTCGAGATTTGAATTTTGCGTGATTTTCAAAAGAATTTAAATTCAGATAAAACTGGGATAAAACTTTGGTCTTAGAATCGAGTTAGACAAAAAAAGGAGGGGTTTAAGAATGAAAAAGATTTTGTTTGCGCTTTTAGTTTCTATGTTTGCTTTTTCTGCTTTTGCATCGACAAAGATCGTAATTGTCGGTTCTACAACCGTGCTTCCCATCGCCCAGCAATGGGCCCAGACCTATATGCAACTGAATCCAAATGTCAACGTGTCAGTTGTCGGAAATGGTTCCGGAAATGGCATAAAGGCTCTCCTTGATGGACTTGCCGATATTGCGGATTCGTCGAGATGGATGAGCGACACTGAAATAAAGTCCGCAATTTCAAAGGGCTTCTTTCCGTTTCCCATAGTAGTTGCTTACGATGCGATAGCACCAATAGTTAACGCTAACAATCCTGTTAGGAATTTATCTCTCGATCAACTTCAGCAGATATACGACGGAAAGATCACCAACTGGTCTCAGGTTGGAGGCTTTGACATGCCGATTGTGGTTGTAACGAGAGACAACAGTTCTGGCACTTTTGAAGTGTGGGCCGAAAAAGTCATGAGAGGCGCATTGGTCAAACCGGGCGCTTTAACGGTTGCTTCAAATGCAGAAGTCATTAGATCCGTTGCCGGAAACAAAAGGGCCATCGGGTACGTGGGACTTGGATACCTTGAAAGCAGTTCGGATATCTCTGAAGTAGCCATAAGCGGTATGAAGGCAAATATTGAAGCCGCCCGTTCCGGCACATATCCTCTCGCAAGACCGCTTTTCATGATAACGAATGGTGTACCTTCAGGTACAATCGCACAGTTCATAGATTTTGGCCTTTCGCCGGTAGGGCAAAAAATAGTTTCTGAAGTCGGATTTGTACCTATATATGAGGTGAAATAGGGAAATTCAAAAAGATGAAGAACATAATAGATCGCATTATCTTTGTATCTGGGTGGGTTTCGATCGCCATCATCGTGGCGATCACCTTCTTTTTGTTTTACAACTGGATTCCGCTTTTTAAAACGGCATCGCCGATAGAATTCTTCTTTGGCACTTTATGGTATCCTACCGCGATCCCACCTTTTTACGGTATTTTGCCACTTTTAGATGCAACGGTATGGATCTCTTTTCTCACAATTTTGATAACCTTTCCTTCCGCATTCGTGCTTGCGATCTTCATAACGCATGTTGCTCCAAAGAGGTTGCGTTACTTTTTGAAGATATTTTTGGAGATCTTTTCAAGCGTTCCTTCGGTAATACTGGGTCTTATCGGCTTAAGCATAGTAGCGCCTTATTTTCAAAGTGTGCTTAACATGGACACAGGACAGAATATTTTAAATGCCGCCCTCATGCTTTCGCTTATCACGATACCCATGCCTACTTCAATGATGGAGGATTTCATAAGTGCTTTTTCTCCCGAACAAAAAGAAGGTGCTCAGGCTTTGGGCGCGAACGAATTTGAAACTCTTACAAAGGTGATTATACCCGGTTTGAAAGGTCCTTTTGCATCGATAGCGATGCTTTCTCTCGGAAGAATTTTCGGAGAAACCATGATAGTACTCATGGTTGCAGGAAATGCGGCGATCTTTCCGACCAACATCTTTCAACCTGCAAGGGTTCTATCTTCGACAATAGCGGCAGAGATGGGAGAAACTCCTGTCGACACGCCACATTTTTATGCCCTTTTCGGAATAGGGGCTGTGCTTTTTGTAATGACCTTTCTTATAAACATCATTGGAGAAGTTATCAGGATCAGGTATGAAAGGCAGATGATGAAAGGGTGAGTTTCAAGAAACGCATGTTGAAGCAGCGCATCGCCTTTTTGTCTTTATCGATTGTTTCAATCGGAATATTATTCGCCATCGGATCGATTTTTGCCCTGATATTGGTGAATGGTCTGGGTGTTTTGAATTGGAATTTTTTGATCTCGATAACCTCTTTTGATTTTAAGGGAGTGACTCACGGCGGCATAGGTCCCGCAATAGCCGGCACCTTCATGGTGACAGGATTGGGTCTTGTTTTTGCCGTTCCGGTGGGAATTCTGGCAGGAATTTATCTTTCCGAGTACAGAAGCAAAGGTAAGATATTCAACGTTTTGAGAATGATGGTTGCAAATCTTGCCGGTGTCCCGTCTGTAGTTCATGGACTTTTCGGCCTGGCCGTCTTCGCAGTCCTGTTCAAATTTGGCCTTTCAATTCTCAGTTCGGCTCTCACGCTCTCCATACTTGCACTTCCCATCATAATAATGACAACCGAAAACGCCATGAGAGATGTGCCGAATGATCTAAGAGAAGCCTCTTACTCGCTTGGCGCAAAGAAATGGCAAAGTGCTTTGCTTGTCGTTTTTCCAGTTGCCGCTTCCAAAATCATGACCGGCGTTATACTCGCAAGCGCAAGAATAGCCGGCGAAACGGCTCCGATACTTTTTACTGGCGCAACGCTTTATCTTGCGCACTATCCAACGGCCATAAATCAACAGTTTATGGCTTTGCCTTACATGATATACGGTCTTATGACGACAAGCATAAACATATCGGCAAGCACGAATTTTGCTTACGGAATAGCACTTGTCCTCATCACTTTGATCGCCCTTATGAACATTGCCATCGTGATATTCAGATCAAAAACAAGAAAAAATTCATGAAGGAGGGACAAAATGGATGTTGATTTGAAAATAGAAAATTTATCGGTTTACTTTGGACAAAAACAAATACTTGATTCGATTTCGTTCGAAATACCTGCCAGGTCTATAACGGCCATAATAGGTCCTTCCGGATGCGGAAAATCAACCTTTGTAAGGACGATAAACAGGATGAACGACAGATTTGATGATTTCAGTCACAAAGGGAGTATAATTTTTGATGGCAAAGATGTACTTTCAAACGACTATCCCGTTGAAGAACTGAGAAAAAAGATAGGAATGGTCTTTCAAAAGCCAAACCCATTTCCAAAGTCGATATATGAAAATGTTGTCTTTGGACTTAAGATACATGGCGTAAAAGACAGAAAAATCCTTGATGAAACTGTTAAATCGTCTCTTGAATCTGCTTCGCTTTACGATCAAGTAAAAGATAGACTTTCAATGAATGCTTACAAACTTTCAGGAGGTCAGCAACAAAGGTTATGTATCGCGAGAGCCTTGGCCATAAAGCCTGAAATTCTACTCCTCGACGAACCAACATCGGCGATAGATCCGCTTGCCACAAAGCAAATCGAGGAAGTACTCGAACAGATAAGTAAAGAAATAACCATCTTGATAGTTACCCATAACATTCAGCAGGCCGCAAGAATAGCCGATTACATAGCCTTCTTTTACATGGGTAAACTCGTTGAATTTAGCAAGGCCGAGAAGATTTTGAACGCCCCCAATGAGAAATTGACCGACGATTATCTTACGGGAATGTACGGTTAGGAGGATGTATGGAAAGTGATAATTTAAGGTTGTCAAATTACGAACAAGAGTTGAATGTTTTGAAAATGAAATTGAACGAGATGTTCAGTTTATCGCTTGGATCTTTTCAATCTGCGGCAAAATCTCTTGAAATAATCGATGTGGGGATCGCTGAAGGTGTTATAAAAGGTGATGACGAGATAGATAACCTTAAGAGAAAAATAGAAGAGTTAGTTTACGAAATACTTTTAAGATTTCATCCGCTTGCATCCGATCTCAGACGCGTTATAATGGCAATGAAAATAGCCAGCGAACTTGAGCGTGTTGCCGATCAGGCTGTGAATATCGCACAGGTAACTCAATTCATGGAAGGCAAAGTTTTGATAAAGCCACTTGTCGATATTCCGAAGATGGCTCAAATAGCCGAAGAAATGCTTTCAGGTGCTATGAAATCATATTTTGAAGAAGATGTTGAACTTGCGAAAAAAATATGGTTAATGGACGACAAAGTCGATTATCTGGATCGCAAAGTCGCCGACGATCTTGAAGAGATAGTGGCCAAAAAGTGTTCAAAAGAGGCCATAGCACAATCCGAAAGGCTTATAATTGTTTCGAGATCGATAGAAAGGATAGCCGATCACTCGACCAACATATGCGAGGAGACGACTTACATGATCCTTGGCAAAGAATTGTATACCCTTTTGTGAGATGAGAAAATGGATCGAATTTTGATAGTTGAAGATGAAGATGATATGGCCGAAATAATCGCCTACACCTTAAAAAACGGCGGATTTAAATGCGATGTCGCGCAAGACATCTCGACGATGTGGGATAAACTTTCATCCTCCCACTTCAACCTTGTTTTGCTGGATATAGGGCTTCCGGATGGATCTGGTATGGATGCGCTTAAAACGATGAAAACAAAAAAGATCGACATACCGGTTATAATACTCACGGCAAGAAGGTCGGATATAGATAAGATACTCGGCCTTGAACTTGGAGCCGATGATTACATTACAAAACCTTTCAACCAATACGAACTTTTGGCCCGCATCAAAGCCGTTTTGAGACGATCAACATCCGAAAAAACGTCGGATAGGACTTTTGAATATAATGGAAAATTGATAAATCTCGATTCTTATTCCGCAACTAACGAAAACGGAGAAAAAATAGAATTCACAAACAAAGAATTCGAACTTTTGAAATTGCTTATAGCGTATCCCGCCAAGGTGTTCACAAGAGAAGAGATCCTTGATAGGGTCTGGGGAATGGATTTCTTCGGCGAATTTAGAACGGTAGATGTTCACGTCAGTAAAATAAGAGAAAAGCTCGGAGAATCGATTATAAAAACGGTAAGAGGAGTGGGATACAAATTAGGTGATATCGGAGAAACAAACGATGAGAATAATTGATTTTTTGAGTGAAGGAATAATATCAACGGATAGATATCTCAACATAGTTGATCATAACGAAGCGATCGTCAAATTGTTCAAGGTTTCATTCCAAAAAAGTGTTAAAATCACCGATGTTATTTCTTTTTCCAAAATTGATGTCGCTTTGCAAAGCGCACTTAAAGATTCGGTTTTTACCGAACAACTTCCCGTTTATTTTGGCACAACAAAGATCGAATGTAAAGTAACAACATTCAAAGATGACGAAATAGTGGTATGGATCTTCGAAAATTTGAACACCGTGAAGATGCTCGAAAGTGCGAAAGCGGATTTCGTTTCTGCCGTTTCGCATGAATTCATGACTCCTCTCGGGATAATCGAAGGCTTTCTCATCATGATAAAAGATCCTGGAATGGATGAAAAAATGAAAGTAGATCGCATCGAAAGGGCTATGGCACAACTTAAAAGGCTTGAAAAACTTGTAGATCAATTGCTTTCGCTGAGCGAACTCGAGATGAAATCATACGTTCCTCACTTCTCGCTTGTCAACATCTACCAAATGGCGGAAGAGGCCAGGACGGAAATGGATTACAGATGCAGGTCAAAGCACATAAACGTGATTTTGGATGTGCCTGAAAATCTTTTTGTTTACACCGATGGAATGGCACTTTACAGGATAACCACGAACTTGCTTTCCAACGCCATAAAGTATTCACATCCCAATAGCGATGTTAAAATTTCCGTTGCGGAAGATGAAGATTCAATAAAATTATCCGTTCAAGATAATGGCATAGGTATAAAGGCGGAAGAAATTCCAAGGATCTTCGAAAGATTTTATCGGGCTTCAAATTCATCCGAGACAAGCGCGAAAGGTATGGGATTAGGACTCGCGCTTGTCAAGCATCTTTCTAACATAATAAACGCAAAAATAGAGGTTGAATCAAGATACACGATGGGATCTACCTTTACCGTTGTAATTCCAAAAAATCAAAGAAAAAGACAAAATGGTGACGAGTAATCGGTAATGAGTAAGCAGTCAAAGGCAAAAAAGCGATTCGGAATTCGAATTTCGTTTGGTATATAATATGTTATCAATGTTATAATTATTTTTAAATTTGGGAAGGTGATAGAATGTCGATTTACGAAATAGTGATTCTTGTACTGTCAGTTTTTCTTTTGGTTCTGTTTAGCGGCCTAAATATGACGGTTCAAACCCTTAAAACCCAGATATCAAACAACACGACGACTATTCAGGCACTTTCCGGTGAACTCACAACTCTCAAATCAGAAATAAATCCTGTGAAACTTTCCAAACCTTTCATGCAATACTCTATCTTATTCGAAAACGCGCCAAGAACGCTTCCGTCATTTCCTCTGAACACCGTGACGGCAACGAATTTGGAAGATTTCATTCCGATTTTGTCGGTAAACGATTTTTACGAAATAACTCAAATGAACAAACAATATTTTCTCGCCTATCCGGCTGCCGGCGGTTCGACCTTCTCCATCCAAATTCTTTCATCTCCATACTCGGACAGAGTGTTAAAGATAGTTAACCTTTTAAGAGGTCAAAATATACCGGCTTTCGATATCCAGTATGGAAGTCAATTCAGCCTTTTTGCGGGTGTTTTCCCAAATTACGTTGCCGCCACACAGTATGCGAGTGCTATCTCACCGACGATCTTTCCGACCGTCGGATCGACTCTATCATCATGGCTGATCAGGCAGATTCCTTGATTTTCGCGTGTAACATGCCGAATATGACCCTCCAAAGATTGAAGACAAGTTCGGAAACAATCGCCATTAGCAGACCATAGTTTACGTAAATGTAGCCGGCTATCAATCCAATCACAAAAAACATCGCGGCTTCGACGAGAGCGTCGGTCAATCCATTTTTTAAGTATATGAAAAAATAAATTAAGGCCGCTATTATAGCAAAGAGAAGCACGTTAACCGTTACATACCATGCCAATATCTGTATCTTGAAAACCCATTCAGAGGTGTAAAACAGGCCTATATGCCTGAAAACCAAGTTTTCAGTTACCGGAATAAAAATCAGCCAGGTTATAGGAGAGTACTTTGTACTTTGAAGTTTGAAATTCAGATCATGAATTCCATAAGATATAAATCCGGCGATAAGTGCCACGATTATCGGTAAAGCACTTGAAAAGTTGAAACTTCCAATGTCTGCGTTGCCGGTTACAAAAGTTGCAACTATGGCAAGAGTAAGAGAAGCCATAGACGCCCAGAAGATATTTTCCTCATTTTTCTTGCTTTTCCCTAAAAGTAAAGGCAAATAAACCGCTATTATGATTATAACGGCTTCCAAAAAATTGATCCAATTCACAATTGCACCTCCTTGGTTATAGTGTATAATCTTTGAGAAAGGGGGAGGTTTCACTTGCATTACTCGAAGGTTAAAAGTGCGATTCTCGCGGGACTCGATGTGCTCAATGTGGAAGTTGAAGCCGATCTCAACATGAGATCTGTCAGACAGGAATTGGAAATAGTCGGTCTTGGCGATACGGCAATAAAGGAAAGCAAGAAAAGAGTCATGAGTGCAATAAAAAACAGCGGTTTTGAAGTGCCACATGGTTACATAATCGTCAATCTTGCCCCTGGAGATGCGAAGAAAGAAGGCACGTTGCTTGATCTTCCAATAGCGATAGCAATTCTTATGGCCTCAGGTAAAATAGAAGTACATCAAGAGTGGCTTTTGATAGGTGAACTTGGTCTTGACGGCAAACTGAGAAGAGTGGATGGAGCATTGCCGATCATGATAGCAAAATCCTCCTCAATGAATGCGATAATACCCTCTGATAACATTCCGGAAGTCTCTCTGCTTAAAGGCAAACGCATATATGCTTGCGATGATCTTCAAACGGTCGTAAGAATAATGTCACAGACAGAATCATTTCATGAAGTTGAATTTAAAGACATGAGTGTTGCCAAAAACAGTTATGAAGTTGATTTTTCAGAAGTAAGAGGTCAGGAACTCGCAAAACGCGCACTCGAAATTTCCGCGACAGGCTTTCACAACGTACTTATGAAAGGTCCTCCGGGCGTTGGAAAAACGATGCTTGCGAGAAGATTCCCTACAATTTTACCGTCAATGACCTTCGATGAAATTTTAGAATCAACAAAGATCTATTCAATAGCAGGTCTTCTTGACGGAGGGCCTGTAACATCCAGGCCATTTCGTTCGCCCCATCACAGCGCATCTCTTGCGGCGATGGTAGGAGGAGGCGACAGAGCAAAGCCGGGTGAAATAACGCTTGCACATAACGGTGTGATGTTCATGGATGAACTTCCCGAGTTCAGAAGAGATGTGCTTGAGGCATTGAGACAACCTTTAGAAGATGGTATCGTCACCATTTCAAGAATAAAAGAGACCCACTCGTATCCGGCGCGCTTCATACTCATCAGTTCACAAAATCCGTGCCCACGTGGCTCAAATATATGGCTCACTCTCCATTCAGCCATTCCACTATTTTTCTTGCCAGTATCTCTTTATTGGAACCAGTTATTATCAGCGGTTTTTTGCTTTTTATGATCTCCCAAACTTTGTGAGTAGCCACATCTATGTTGAAAACTATTGGACTGTTTCCCACGGCCGCAGGAGGATCTATTGGTGAGAACCGCTTTACATCTATGTTGTACTTAAGCAGGTACGCAAACAGCGCTGGATTAGGTAGGCCGAAATACTGAATTGTTGTGAGTTCTGGAAGTGCAAGAACTTCATCTAACCGAACGCTTGCGGATGCCTGCGATGCGATTTGCTTCCATTCTTCAACTTCATTCTTAAGGGAAGAAATCACGCTTTCGTATTCGGCTTCTATCTCTTTCCTTATTTCGTCAGCATTTGCAACTCTATCCACGTACACCACTTCTTTTTTATTCTGTGCAATCGTCAGTTTCTCTTGAAGATCCGCTATTTTATCAGCCATTATTTTTGTGTCGCCTTTATATTGATTTTCAAATTGTTTGAACTTTTCCATAAGAAGGTTGTACTGTTGAATAATCTCATCCTTATCACTAAGGGCGTGTTCCGCATACAAAAGTACTGCATACAGATAAGGCAACGCTTTGGAAGGAAATATAAGTTTTTCTCCTTCTATGCGGCCGCCCAATTGCTCAAGCATTGTCTTTTCATCAGCATTCGCTCCCCATTTCTTAAGAGCGCTGTTTAGAAACTCGTCTGGATTTTCATTGCCGTAGAAGACACCGAGTCTTATGGCAGGCTTTTCTTCTTCTTTTTGTTCTTCCTTTAAGGACTTCTCAAGCAGTCGCTTGACTTTTTCAACATCCTGATTCATAAGTATTGAGTGTATGATGTACCATGATCTGCTCGTTATTTCCATGGAAGCCATATCCACTTCATGGGCAAAGGCTTCTTCAAAAGTATATTCTTTATGGCTGTTTCTGTAATCATTCATAATTAGCGAATACAGTATCTCAAGTCCATCACCGTTTCTTGCAGGAAGTGTATAAAATCCCGCATATAGATCGTATATACGCAGGACATAGAAAAGAGCAAGTTCAGCATACTCTGGCACAACAATATCGTATGATTTCGCAATGGTGTCTGTAAGAAATCTCTGAAGTTTCTTGTTCGTCAGATGGTATACGTTCGGTGTAAAAATGACGTAGAACAGCGCATCATAAGGTTCTAATTTGTTTGACAGTATATAATCGAAAACTTTTTTCCAGAATATCTCCCATGGTTCCAGTACTTTATATTTCATAATTAGCCTCCAAGAGTATTTTAGCATCTCGATGCAAAAACAGTTTTGATTATTTATTTTTTGGATTGTATTTATGGCAAGTGATCCGTGATCTTGAATTGTTTGAATGTGTGATATATAATTGCAAAGTAATTCTTATTTCATCTTAAAGGGGGTAATGATTTGAAAACTAAATTTAAATTTCTTTTACTTGCTGCCGGATTAATCACTCTTATGTTTGTTTTATCCAGTTGTATGACTCCAACATATTCTGTATCCGGATATGTAACAGATGCAAGTGGCAATGGAATATCTGGGGCTACCATTTCTTTTAGTGACGGCTTGCCTTCGGTTATGACGGGTTCTAATGGTGCATGGTCCCAGAGCGGCCTTAGTGGAAATGTTTCTATTTCAGCCTACATGAATGGATATTATTTCTATCCTTCCACTATCCCTGTATCAGGCCCAGACAATAACGTTAACTTTACGGCTTACTATTCGGTATCCGGTTCAGTTTATAACCAAAATGGCAATCCAATCTCCGGAGTAACAATATCATTCAGCAGCAACAGCGTCTCACCGGTTATAACCTCGTCCAATGGTTCATGGTCTCAGACCGGTTTAAGCGGTCAGATTACAATTACACCGAGTTTATCAGGGTATTCATTTAATCCCTCTAATGTTACCGTTAATGGACCTGAAAGTGGCCTAAACTTTACTGGGACTGCTTTACCTCCAAATACACCCTCCAATCCAACACCGTATAATGGACAGACAAATGTTGCCACAAATATAATGCTGGCATGGACAGGAGGAGGAGCGAATGGTGATACGATAACTTATAGCATTTACTTCGGAACAACCTCCACTCCTTCATTTGTACAAAGTAATCTGACATCTACTTCATACAATCCTGGGATACTATCTTACGATACAACTTATTACTGGCAGATAGTTGCTACCGATGAAAATAACGGTTCAAGTTCTTCTGACCCTATATGGTCATTTACCACGCAAAATCAGCCTGTTAATCCACCCAACCCCCCGTCCAATCCATCTCCTTCTAACGGCCAGACAAATATTTCAATCACTCCAACATTATCATGGACAGGCGGAGGACCTAATGGAGACACAATAACCTATGATGTTTATTTTGGTACATCTCCTACACCGTCACTTACACAAAGCAATCTGACATCTACCTCATACAATCCTGGGACATTATCTTACGATACGACTTATTACTGGCAGATAGTTGCCGATGATGCAAACACAGGTTTGACAGTGAATGGCCCTGTATGGTCATTTACCACACAATCACAACCGGCTCCGTCAACTTATTCTATATCTGGACAGATCACGGACATAAATGGGAACGGCATATCAGGTGTTACTATCTCCTTTAGTGGTGGATATTCTTCCGTTACGACAGGTTCCAACGGATACTGGTCTAAAAGCGGATTAACTGGATCAGTTACTGTGGTTCCATATATGAACGATTATACCTTTGTGCCTTCAAGCATAAATGTGACAGGTTCAAACAGCGGTGTCAATTTTAGTGGATATTTGAATGTAAGCGGTAATATGAGCATTATAAATCAATGGTCATTATCTGTTCCACAAAACGGACAAAATGTGGCAGGCCAGATCTATTCATCGCCTGCGATTTCTACTGACGGTACCATTTTTATAGGAGGAACGGGTGGCTTGTTCTCTGTGCAAAACGGCACCGTTAGCTATGTAGGAGGAGTTTTAAATTCTTCAAATTCACTGGTAAAAATCTGGAGTTCGCCGGCTGTTGATCCTAATAATGATGATGTTTTTGTAGGAACAAACAACGGTTATGTTATTTCCACGCAGTATCCTTTCAATAATGTTTATTACCCAAGGGTATCTCAGAATCCAATTATTGGCGCCCCCTTGTGCTTTAATGGAAATGTCTATGTAGTAGATGAAGCTGGAAATATATATGAAATGTCAGAAACTTCTATGAGTACATCTTTAATCGTTACTTTAGGATACGGAAATGAAGTATGGACAAGTCCTATAACAAATGGCACAGATTTACTTATAGGCACGACAGCCGGAAATTTCTACGCAATTAATTTGTCTACAGATCAAACCGACTGGACTTATTCCATAGGCAGCCAGCAAATACTTGATACAGCAGCAATAGGTCCTAACGGTAATATTTATTTTGCAGGGACAAATCTTTATTCTGTTGCACCAAATGGACAGCTAAGATGGTCTGTAAATCTGGATGGATCCCAGATCACAGGCAGTCCCGTAGTATCCGGAAATGGAGTTGTATATATAGGCACAAGTACAGGTGATTTTTACGCTGTAAATTCAAGTAATGGAAACATAATATGGCAGGATAATTTGTCAACACAGATAGGCGGGATATCAGGTTCTGCGCTTATAGGAAACAATGGCGTTGTTTATGTAGCCTCCGGCTGGGTTTTGTATGCTTTAAATGCGGGAACAGGAACAGTTATAAGCAGTATTAGTTTGGGATATAACATAGAATCAAGTCCTGTGTTGAATGATGGCTATATTTACATTGGTTGTGACGATGGGAATTTATATCAAATTCAAGCATTAAGTACAAATATATCTTCAGCAGGTTGGCCGATGTTCATGGATAATTGGTATCATACAGGATTAGGAGGTTAATGATGATGAAAAAAATCATACTTCTTATCATAAGTGCTTCATTGGTGATGCTGTTGCTTTCTGGATGTATGCTTGTAAATAAAGTTAATACACAGCCCGAAAACAATTATACTGTTGCTTTGGGATTAAGACCGCTACCGGGTGATTTTCTCAACTGGTGGTTTGATCAACTGAAAAATAAGCAAAATGGATCAAATTCAATTCAAAGCAAGAAGCCATTAAAACTTATAGCAACGAATGATGAAATAGCGAACACTCAGCAGCTTTTAACACAGTCTACATCTCAAAATCCGAATCCGCCTTTTTCTTATGATTTAAGAAATTATAATGACGTTCCTCCCGTTGGCAATCAGGGGCAGGCGAATGATTGCTGGGCATATTCAACAGTTGAATCTTTGGAAAGCGCAATGCTTGTGCAATTAGGCCCTTCTGGAATATCTGCAGATTATCCTTTCATAAATGATCCAAATAACCCACAATTATCTGTGCAATTTGCAGCTTATAACAATTATGACTGGAATTTATCTCCACATGAACTAACAGGGTACTACTTTATCTCGTATCAGGAGACAAATCAGGATAACGGCGGAAATCACTTTTTTGCATTTTATAATCTTGCTGTGAGAGGAGTACCTCTAAGTAGTGATTTCCCCTATGAAGACAGTGCAGATGCTTCATATATTCAGTGGGATCCGACGAATGGATATTGGCCACAGGATCTTGTAAAAGCGCAGTATGCTTATGTTATACCATCTGCGGAATGGTTCTATGATAATAGTTACAGTTATACAGATTACATAGATACTATACAAAGTGCAATAATGACATATGGTGCTGTTGCAGTAGATTTTACAGAATACAGTGATTTTCCTAATTACGAATATTGGCAAGCTCCGTGTTCCAATTGGGTATATATTCCGTCTTCTACAGCAAATCCCACATCATCAGGTCATGCCGTTATTTTGATAGGTTGGAATGACAATGGAGGTACTAATTATTCGGGTCCTGTATGGATTTTACAGAATCAATGGGGATCTTCTTGGGCTAATAATGGGTATTTCATGTTACCTATAATAACGCAAGAGCAATACAATGATATTGGTAGTAATCCTCAAGCCATTGGTTACTGGCAAATAGAGTCAAATCCTGGTGGAATGTATGTGCCTGCTTTGTGAAACAAAATTTTTGGTGTCGACAAACTTTAATTGTATAATTTCATTTTTATCACATTGCATCCAGAGGAGGTTTTAAAATGAGAAGATTCAAGAAGATCAGTATTTTATTTTTATTGGCAGGAGGAGCAATCGTTGCATTAGTTTTATCTGGATGTATGAGTCTGCAACCGCCATTAGCCCCTATTTTAAGTTTGGTTAATACAACAGCAAATAGCGTGACAATTTCATGGACGGAAAATTCAACAGTAGATGGCTTTTATATTCTGGAATCAACAGATGGTTCTAATTTTAATAACATAGCAAATGTGAGTGGAGGTACTAATAGTTACAAAATTACTGATTTATCTCCAAGCACAAATTATTACTTTGAAGTACAAGCTTATAACGCTGGAGGACAAACAAATTCAAACATCATAATGGCAACAACTCAAAAGTTAAATATAATCTATGTTACTAATTATTTGGATAATACGGTTAGTGTCATAAACGGGAATACAAATATTGTTGCTCAAGTCATATCTGTTGGGAATGATCCAGGGGCGATAGCAGTGAATCCTCAAACAACCATTATTTACGTTACTAATTTTGAAGATAATACGGTCAGCGTGATAGATAGCCAAACAAATACTGTTTTTCAAACTATATCTGTTGGAAATGGGCCAAGTGCGGTGGGAGTGAATCCTCAAACAGATATGATCTACGTCGCTAATTCTTGGGATAATACAGTCAGTGTTATAAACGGATATACAAATTCTGTTATTAGGACTTTTGCTGTTGGACTTCATCCAAGTGCAGTAGGAGTGAATCCTCAAACAGATATGATCTACGTCGCTAATTATTCAGATAACACAGTCAGTGTAATAAATGGTCAGACAAATTCTGTTGTTGCAACCATATCTGTTGGAATCAATCTGGATGGAATAGGAGTGGATCCAGAGACGAACATGATCTATGTCGATAATGAAAATGGTAATGGTTATAATATCTTCGTGATAAATGGCCAAACCAATTCTGTTGTTGCAACTGTACCTGTTGGAAATAACCCAAGTGGAGTAGGAGTGGATCCAGACACAAACATGATCTACGTTGCTAATTCTGGCAGTAACACAGTCAGCGTGATAAACGGCCAAATTAATTCTGTTGTTGCAACTGTACCTGTTGGTATCGATCCAAATGGAATAGGAATAAATTCAGACACAAACATGATCTACGTTGCTAATTATGGAAGTAACACAGTCAGCGTGATAGATGGCCAGACAAATACTGTTGTTCAAACTATATCTGTCGGAAATTGGCCAAGTGCAGTAAGCCTTCTTTACTGACTAATCTTTTAGATTTTAGTGAATTTGGGAATGTTCTTATACATCAAGTTATGAAAAGGAAATTTTTCTAAAAGAGGAGGCTAAAATAAAATTGAAGAAATTGAAATTTGTGATGTTTTTTTCAGGGTTAGTAACCTTGATGTTCGTTCTTTCGAGCTGTGGAAATGTTTTTGCTCCTAAATTTTCGGACATGATTTATGTTGCTAATTTTGGAAGTAACACTGTCAGTGTAATAATGATTGGTAACGACAATACTTTTGATGTTCCTGTAGGAACTAAACCAGATGCAGTAGGAATAAATCCTCAAACGAACATGATCTATGTTGCCAATATTGGAGATGGGACAGTTAGTGTTATAAGTAACAGCAACAATACTGTTGTTGCAAATATATCTGTTGGGAACTATCCAGATGCATTAGGAGTAGATCCTATAACGAACACGATCTATGTTGCTAATTGGATAAATGGAACAGTCAGTGTCATAAATGGGCAGACAAATTCTGTTGTTCAAACTATACCTGTTGGAAGTGAGCCGGATGCAATAGGAGTAAATCCTCAAACAAACATGATCTACGTCGCTAATGATCATAGTAACACAATCAGTGTCATAAACGGGCAGACAAATTCTGTTGTTCAAACTATACCTGTTGGAAGTGAGCCGGATGCAATAGGAGTAAATCTTCAAACGAACATAATCTACGTTGCTAATGAGGGCAGTAACATCTATAATGGAAGTATCAGCGTGATAAATGGTCAAAAAAGTTCTGTTGTTCAAACAATATCTGTTGGGAGTGAACCATCTGGAGTAGGAGTAAATTCTCAAACGAACATGATCTACATCGCTAATCTAGGAAACAATACAGTCAGCGTGATAAACGGTCAAACAAATTCTGTTACTGTAATTATACCTGTTGAGAATTCACCGGTTGCAGTAGGATTGAATCCTACTGCAAACATGATCTACGTCGCTAATGAGGGTAGTAACAATGTCAGCGTGATAAATGGCCAGACAAATACTGTTGTCGCAACTTTAGATACTGAAAATAATCCAGTTGCAGTAGGAGTACTTTACTGAACATATTTTCACAGTTGAATTTACTTAAGAGACATAATTTGAAGCAATAGGAATAGATTGAGAAAGTGTTTTACCTACGACTTTTTATCGTTAACAGTTGCATTTATTAATTTTTTGATGTTTTGGTGTGGCATTTTTAGTGGTGTTAAATAGGAGTACAAAACAGAATAAAAATAGGATCTAAAATTTGGAGATATAGTTTGGTCTATTCACCTTAGTCAAGATGGGAAATTGTCTTACTCAATTTTTCAAGTTGATGTAGATTCATTTAGTATCCAAACTCTTTTCTCTAACTATATTTTACACATGATTTAGTATCATTATCCATTTAACACAAGTGCAATTGTGTTCAATGAACCAAAATGCACATTCTCCATATAAAATCTAACCAAAATACATTTTTTGCTTCTCAATGAAGTAGACTGATTCAAATTTGTTGAACACAACATTCGAAAACCATGTATTGTGTTAAACTAAAAGTGAGAAACTTTTATCTTTGAAAAAAGGAAGGATGTGCACTTGTGAAAGAGGTTGAGGCAATAAAAAACCCAAACGAGATAAACAGATTCAGAAAAATTATGCTGGCTTCAAACGATTATTTATATGCTCTCTTATTTACTTACGGCATTAATACAGGTCTTAGAATATCTGATATTCTCAAGTTAAAGTTTGAAGATATTTTGGATGAAAGAAAACGTGTGAAGTCATCTTTTGAGGTAATCGAACAGAAAACTGAAAAAAAGAGAAAAATAATCATGAATGACAGTGTGCGTGAAATGCTCGAGCTATTCATTAAATCTACTGATAGGCGTACAGGTTACATCTTTTCAAGAACAGATGGTGTGAAACCTATTACAAGGGGGGCAGTCTGGTACGCTTTAAATAGATATGCCAAAGAAGCAGGCATAAAAGGGCAAATTGGAACACATACTCTCAGAAAAACATTTGGATATCAACTGTATAAAAAGGGTATTGATATAACAAGAATCCAGTATATTTTGAATCACTCAAACCCGAAAGTAACTCTTCGCTACATCGGAATCACTCAAGAAGAAGTGGATGATATTGTAGAGAATCTAAATATATGAAAAACAAAGTGTTATAATACTTTATACAAGTTATTTACAAGTTGTTCTTTAAGATTACTCGTGTAGATGGTGTAAGAAGACAAGAAATTAAGTGGATTTATTTTTCAGGATATGAAAGATTATCTTAAAATTTCAGTTCCTAAGTGCCTTAACATCTCTACAAGATTATCAAGACATATAAATTGAAGATTATAATATCTTTATTTTTTACAACATAAAAGCAATACGTAAAATAAGAAAGGTGATTTTTGTGGAAAATTCTTATGAAAAACCTGAATTTAAAAAAGATGCCTTTAATTGTCCCTATTGTGATGCTTATGCACATCAAGAATGGAAGAAAGTTTCATATTATGATGAAGTAGCATTTTATGATGAAGTTGGAAAAACATTTGTTTATAATAAAGAACCAACTCCTGTTGAAGATCTTTGGATAGTATTTTGCCAACGATGTAAAAAATATTCTATTTGGAATAATGAAACAATGATATTTCCTCAAAATCCAACTGTTTCTATTGCTACAAAAGATACACCAAAAGATGTTTTAGATATTTACAATGAAGCTAGAAAAATTGCAAATTACTCTCCTCGAGCGGCTGCAGCTTTGTTGCGTTTGGCAATTCAAAAACTTCTCATTCATTTAGGACAAAAGGGAGAGAATTTAAATGAAGATATAGGACATCTTGTTTCCGACCATTCAATAGATGAAAAAATTCAAAAATCTTTAGACATAGTTAGAGTCATTGGTAACAATGCTGTTCATCCTGGCGTGATTGATGTTGATAATAAAGAAATAACTTTTAAATTATTTGCTTTGGTTAATATAATAGTTGAATCTACAATTACATTACCTCAAGAAATAAATGGTATTTATAATTCTTTGCCACAAGATTCAAAAGAATCTATAGAAAAAAGAGACAATAGCCATAATACTTGAATGTTCACAACTTTTCAGTTTATTCGTTCATTTGATTATTGGCTTTTAGAACACGTACTAATAAATACACTCTTATAGATGGATTAGCTTTTGATTGATAAACATTAACAAATTTGTTTAATAGTTTTTCAGCGTGTTTTAAGATTAACATGTTTTTCACTTTTCAATGACCGTCTGAAAAATTCAAATCAACATTGTTAGACACACTATGAAGAAGAACACATTTGAAGATCTTCGCAAAATGCTTATCACAAGGAATAGCAAGGATTTTCAAAATTTAAGTGATTGTAGGTTGGAAGTGAAAGGAGTAATAAAATTGGATGATAACAATGTTAAAATAGGAGATGTTTATATCACAAAAACAAATGCTGAAATAACAAAAGAAGTTGGAAAAATAACAAATAAAGAAGTGAAGATCCAACTTAATAATAGTAAAATAGAAAAAATGCCAGATGGCAGATTTTTAATTGAAGAAAGACAAAATTTTGGGATTAAAAATGAACCTAAAATAAAAAAGTTTCTAATGAATTCTTCTCAAGAATCACAACAATTTCAATTAAGATATCCAGCGGGGGGAGGCCTTTTAGTAATAACATTTAATGAAAATTTAAGTCTAAAAGAAGAGAATGGGGAAACGAAAACTGAAGAATGGCTTAAAAAATGGTTTAATGAAGATAAGAAATCTTTTTTTGATAAAAAAGATACTTACTTTTTTACTATATTAAGGACACCTCCGGCGATTCATGCCGGCTATTTAACACTTTCAAATGGTGTGGGGGAATGCGAAATTGATCTTACAAATCCTTATGCAATGGTAGGTAGTGAGCCAGCAGAAGAAATCATTGTATTTGTAAAAGATCATAAACGATATAAAATTGCTCTTCCTGATGTTAAGAAGATTTTTGATCTTGATTATTCAAATTCGTTAATTACCGAAAACAGTGAAAACAGTATTATTGGAGACATTAACTCCAAAATAAAAGCAGAAAAAAGAAAACATACAGAAAATAAGTTTTTAAAAAAATATTCTAATGATGGCATGATAATAGAAGTTCCTTCTTATATCTTTACACTACCTATTAATGAGCTAGTGATCAAAAAAGGAAACGAGGAAGATAAGAAATTTAAGGGTACTATTGTTGTAGATCCTCAATATGGAGCAATAGATTTTTTGGGATTTTTGGTTATGGATTTTTCTCAATTAAAATTAAGTTTAGATGATATCTATTTTATAGATGGAGAAGAAGATGATGAAGACAAGGGACATAATTTTTTGGGCAGACCGATATACTTATTGAACTTTAAAGATATTCCAAAATTAATGAATGGTAATAACATAGAAATAAGAAGGGCTTCTTTTGGGACGTTATCTGGAAATAATGTAATTAATACTAAAAATAATTTATATATAAGTAAACCTCTTATGACACCCGAATTGAGAACTCTTTTGCAAGACTTGATTTCATCAAATTCTCTATATGATCCATCTGAGGGAGAAATTGCTTATCTTAATTTAAATAAGAATGATGTATTATCAATATATAGCACAAAATATCAAAAAAGACCATTTACAGTTTTACCAGATCAACATGTACCCGATCGAAGTGATTTATATGGTATGTTTAAAATATTATACAGAAGGTTTATTAATTACAGAGATGATATAAATGAGTATCTACAATTTAGGGATATTTTAGGTGGTGTAGACAGTTCTTTCATTAAAGGCATTGAAAAAACCATAGAATATACTTTAAAATATTGGCGTACAAACAATTTTCCGTATTTTGTAGATCATAATCAAGGACATTCAACAGACATAATTATATTATTACTGGATATAATGTCATGGTTTCCAGAGCAATTTAGGATGGAAGATTTATATATTTTGATTAATGCAGCGCTTGTACACGATGTTGCTATGTACTCTTATAAACTAGCAAATTCTAGTCAAGAAAATCTGAGGAAAATTCATGCGTTAAAAAGTGCTAGACTTTTTTTAGAAGGGATGTACTATATTCCTAATGAAACTGAACATTATAAAAATAATGATTTAGAAACCATTTTTAATTACATATATCATTTCAATGTGGATGATTTGAATTCATCGGAGAGTCACAAAGAAAAAATCGTAAAAATAGAAGAGAGATTTAGACTTGCAAGAATAGCTTTAATTACACTATATCATTCAACTTCGTGGACTGACAACTTTAATACCAATGATTTAATGAAATTATATGAATTAAGTTTCGGAATTCTACATAAATTAAGACTTTTAAAGCTTAAAGAAGAAGGAAGCCAAAATAATAAAAAGGATAATTATAAGGAGGATCTTGAAATATCCTTCAGAGAATTTAAGGATAAACTACAAGAATTACTGAATGGAGACAATGTTGATGTCAAAGTAGATGACTCTGAAAAAAATGATGTATATAGGGACATTATTTTAACTGAATTATTCAGATTAGTGGATGCTATGGATGTTCAACAAAACAGGTTTGGATTCCGTAAAAAAGACAATACAGATGATCTTAGCAATTATATAAGATGGAAAATGATGTATATAAATGGAATGAATATCACAAAAAGCCAAGATGAAAAACTATCAATGGTGAAAGAGTCTTTGCTACATAATTATGCTCATATGTCAAACAAATCTGTTCAATTTGAAAAAGCAGGATTAAAATTAAACATCGTGATAGAAGATAATTCACAATTCAACGGATTGAGTCAATATAAGAGGGACTTTACTCCAGAAATGAAAGACAAAATCAGATTAAAAGCTATAAACTACCTTATCTATCCTGAAGTAAATATTTTTAATAAAGTAATAGAAGAAATAAAAAATAATAAAGATTTAGATGACTCATGATGTGCGTGAATGTAACGACGAATGTTAAGAACAGATTTAAAGTTCTTTGACAAGCGAGTTTTTATTGAAAAGCCAGCCACATTCGGCTTAGAATATTTCTAACAGAGAAAATCTAAGGA